>DASUMY010000136.1:0-7538 GCA_036277435.1 Sulfuricurvum sp. | reverse complement strand
GTCATCAATACCGAGGTAAATGCCAATAGCGACACGACACTGAAGATGTAATCATTGTAGGCCCCTTTGATCATGCGCAAATGGATTACGACCGCATAGACCAAGATTGTCACCAATGCCCATGTCTCTTTCGGATCCCATCCCCAATAACGGCCCCAGCTCTCATTCGCCCAGACCCCTCCGAGGAAATTTCCAACGGTCAAAAGAACCAAACCGAAAATCAAACTCATCTCATTAATCGCATTCAACTCTTTGATCGCAAGGTTCAAACGAAGTTCATTAGACTGCTTTTTCAGTATGAACAGAATCAACGTAATCATCCCCAATAGCGCACCAAGCCCCAGGAAACCATAACTTGCGGTAATCATCGATACATGAATACTGAGCCAATACGACTGCAGTACCGGCACAAGATTCGTCACCTGCGGATCAAGCCAGTTCAAATGGGCCACAAAGAGGATAAGCCCCGTTAATATACCGGTTGCGGCCAATGTAATCGGCGATTTGCTGGAGAAAATAAATCCCGCCAATACCGTTGCCCATCCGATGTAAATCATCGATTCATATCCGTTTGACCACGGTGCATGTCCTGAAATATACCAGCGCATCGCCAAACCGACCGTATGTGCGGCAAAAAACAAAACCAACAGCCCCAGTGTCGCTTTGCTAAACCAGTCAATTTTAAACGACGGTTTAAGAATTTTCAAGAAAGAGAGAAACAACAGTGTCAAACCGACAATAAAGTATAAAGGCCACAGCTGTTCAAAGATATTGAATTTATTGTAAGCAAGTTCGACTTTGATTTTATTTTCGCTGGGATAAACGCTTGCCCCTGCAAAATGCTGATATTTGTCAATCAATGCCAACGCTTTATCGGCATTCGACCAATCTCCCGTATTAATCGCGGCATCAACAGCACTGAAATAACTTACCGCCATCATACGGACCATTTCAGCATCTCTTGGAGGCAATTTTTGCAGCGCTTCAATGGTTGCATGCCACTTATTGTTTTTATCATTCGGATGAGGCCATATCTGAATCAACGCCCCGGTATAAACCATAAACGCGACATTGACACGCTCATCGATTTGCAGGAGCGCTTTATCAAATTTATCCCGTTTACCCGGTGCTTTACGATTTGCTTCGTCAACAGCACCTGCCAGTTTGTATCCGGTAATTTCATCCGGTACCTCAAAAAACTGTGAAAACGCCGCCATTTTTGCATCTTCAGGAAGACCGATCCGTTTATTGATCTCTTTGTCTCCGGTTTTAATCATTGCGATTTCACGCCATGCATCAGGACGAAGCATCATCCCCATGATTACCTGATTCGGGCTCAACCCCATAAATGAGTTGCTTCGGTTGAGTTTTGAGAGGATCTCATAGGAGAGTGTATCCAGAGGCTTCATACGTCCGCTGGAATCTTGAACAATCAAATGACCAAACTGCTCCGCATGTTGGGCATTGAAACTCTTGGCCGTTTTGATAACCGGATTTTCACTATCGGATGCGTTTAGATTCGTTGCCGTAAGGGTAGCCATCACGAGGACAACTGCAGCCGCCGCTTTTTGTGCGTTAAGCAATTTGAGTTTTTCGCTCAGACCGTTAAAACGGCCATTTTTGATAATCAATACCCCAAACATCCCGATCGCCAGCAACAAGTACCCAATATAGGTAATCAATGTTCCCGGATCGTGATTTACCGATAAAACGGTCCCCATTTCATCCTGATCAAACGACGATTGGAAAAAACGGTATTTTTTATAATCCAGTATATGGTTCATATAAATACGAAACGGCATCGTCACTCCCTCCGCCGAATCCAATAAAGTAACTTCACTGGCATATGATGCCGGTGACATAGAACCCGGATAGCGCTCAAGCTGAAAGTCGTTGAGTCTAATGGCAAACGGAAGTTTACGCTCTATCGAACCGTACGCAATACCCACCGTTGTGCCATCCAGTGTCACTTTTTGAACCTCGCCGATGGTTCCAGGAGTACCCAGAACCACTACCGATTCTTTTGCATCACCTTTGCTGACGCTCAAGGTTAACGCATCAGAGCCCTGCGCCATAGGCCCTTTTTTCTCTGGAGACGAAACCAGTTTCATCACCCCTTTGGGAATAAATTCACGCAACACAAATCCGCTCTGCTCGGTTTGGAAGAGGGTCCGATCGGCTAATTCATGTTTGCCGGATACCAAAGCGCCAGCTTGCTGAGTGTTCATACTAAGGGTGTTTAGATTCATAGAATGATTCATCATCACTTTGCCCCCCTCTACACTCAACGAGACAACCGGTTTTTGAAAGCTCTGTTTAGATCCGAAATCAATCACGACATCGTTGGCCTCAAAAAACTCCCCTTCCTTCAGGCTCACTTGCTCTCCACCGCCGCCGGCCGTGATCATCATATTAAGAATCGGTGAACCTTTGGGATCGGCTACCGCTTCATAGCGAGCATCCCCCATATAGCTTTGCAGTTCAACATTGATGTTTTCGTTCTCAAATGCCAAGGTACGCTCAAACGTATTCGAAGAGCGCTTAGAGAGATACAAAGGTTCTTGAAACGTATAGGTTTTTTCCCCTTTTTGGACACTCAACGTCACATACGGTTCCGCACTGACAATGACATCACTGCTTTCGCCCTCGCGAATATGCATTACCCCTTCATAACCGAAATATCGGGTCACTGCCGCACCGACGAGAATAATCAAAAACGCAACGTGAAACGTAAAAACAAGGAGTTTTTCTTTTCGTGCCATATTGAATCGAATGATGTTGAGTAGCAGATTCAGCGCCAGAAGTCCTAACAATATCTCGAACCATCGAGCATTGTAGATATCAGCTTTGGCCGTCATCGTACCGTAATCGTTTTCGATAAATGTCGCATAGCCGACCGTAATCGCAAACACCAGCATAAGAACCGCCATGGTCTTCATGGAGCGTAAAACAGAATGGATTTTATTCATAGGGGACCTATCGTAATAATTTGGGTGCAATTGTAGTCGCACTTAGGTAAATGTTTGTTAATTCACTGTTAATGATTCTTGATCGCACGGTTATAAAATCAAATTTATACCCCTTCAAGAATCATCGCCTCAGCAAGGCGCTTAAACGCTGCAATATTCGCACCGTCTACAAAGTTGCGCTCTTTCCCATATTCTTTTGCCGTTAACGCCACACGCTTGTATATCTGACACATGATTTCATTGAGTTTCGCATCCACTTTTTCATAACTCCACTTTTCCATGGAGGCATTCTGAGACATTTCAAACTCGCTCACCGCAACCCCTCCGGCATTGGATGCTTTTCCCGGAGCGAACAAAACTCCTTCTTCCAAGAATAGATCTACTGCTGAAGGTTCTGTCGGCATATTTGCCCCCTCAATAACGGCAACACACCCATTCTTAACCAAGGCATAGGCATCTATGAGTGTCAATTCATTTTGAGTAGCACAGGGGAATGCCGCAAAACAAGGAATATGCCATACGGCATGCCCTCCGGCAGGATAGTCCGATTTTTTGGTATAAACGGCATTCTCTCTGTGTGATACGTAATGGTCTAAAGAGAAACGCTTCCCATTCCCCTTCAGAGTTTTTAACAGTGCGAGATCGATACCATCAGGATCGTAAACAGCCCCTTCACTGTCGCTGCAGGTAACGACTTTTGCTCCGAAATGCTGCAGCTTTTCAATCGTGTGAATCGCGACATTCCCTGCACCGCTGACAACACATATTTGATCTTCAAGCACCTCTTCCAGCTCTTGTTTCAGCATCTCTTGTGCGAAATAGACAACACCGTATCCTGTAGCCTCGGGACGAAGAAGAGAGCCCCCGAACGTATAGGGCTTACCGCTCAAAACACCGTCATAATTTCGCGTTATCCGCTTGTATTCTCCGTATAGAAATCCAATTTCACGCGTCCCTACTCCGATATCACCGGCGGGGACATCGATACGTGATCCGATATACTGATGCAGTTCTCTCATGAAGGCCCGGCAAAATTTCATGATCTCAAAATCACTTTTACCTTTGGGATCAAAATCACTTCCCCCCTTTGCCCCGCCAATCGGCAATCCTGTCAAAGAGTTTTTGAAAATCTGTTCAAACGCCAAAAATTTCAAAACCCCTGCCGTTACGCTGGGATGGAAACGAAGTCCCCCCTTGTAGGGCCCAAGTGAATTATTGAACTGGATACGATATCCGTTGTTGACATGCACATGGTTTTGATCATCAACCCATTGGACTTTGAACTGTATCATCCGGTCAGGGGTCACTAAACGCTCTAAAATCGCAAAGGTGTCGTACCGAGGGTCACTATTGGCGATGGGTTCTAAAGAATGCAGCACTTCGCTCACCGCTTGCATAAACGTTGAGTCCGTGACACAATTGGAACGTTCAAGATTGGCTAATATTTTTTCTACCACAGATCACTCCCTATACTAATAATTACTTCAATTCACCCCAGTGATTGCCGATATGCAGAGACGTTTTTAAAGGGACACGAAGGGGCATAACCGACTCCATGACCTCCACAAACCGTTGTCCCAGTTCATCCGCCACAGATTCATCTACTTCAAAAATCAATTCATCGTGAATTTGCAGTAACATGCGTGCAGCCAACCCTTCTTCTCGGATCATAGCGTCAATCGTGTTCATCGACAATTTTATCAAATCGCTCGCAGAGCCTTGGAACACCGTATTGACCGCTTCACGCTCATACGCCGCTTTTATCATCGGAGTTGCCGTCGCAAAATCAAAATAACGGCGTCTGTGCAGCAATGTCTCAACATACCCCATCTCTTTAGCCTGTTCCACGATACCGCTGAAATACCCCTTGACACTCGGAAAGGTCTCGAAATAGCGCTCAATAATCTCTTTTGCCTCTTTAGACGTAATCCCAAGGGTATCCGAAAGTTTTTTAGCACCCATGCCGTAAAGCAAACCAAAATTGACCGTTTTGGCGATATGACGTTTGGAAGAAGCTTCCGCTTCGCCAAAGAGGGAAATCGCCGTTTGCATATGAATGTCACGCCCTTCGTTAAAAGCCCCGACCAGCACACTGTCCCCGCTGAAATGGGCAAGCAGCCGTAATTCAATCTGGGAGTAGTCGATTCCGATCAGCTTTTTCCCTACAGGAGCGACAAACGCTTCACGGATCCGCAATCCCAGTGGTGTTTTCGAAGGGATATTTTGCAAGTTTGGATTTTTAGAGCTCAACCGCCCTGTTGCCGTTCCCGTCTGTATAAACGACGTATAAATACGAGAAGCCGTATCATTGCGCCCTAGTGCGATTAACGGCTCTATGTAGGTGGAGTAGAGTTTATGATACTCCCGATACTGCAGCAGCATCGCAATAACCGGATGTTCGTTTTTCAGCCCTTCCAGTACCTGCTCATCGGTACTGTAGCCCGTTTTTGTTTTTTTACCATGGGGCAGTGCCAATGTCTCAAATAAGATCACCCCGAGCTGCTTAGGTGAATTGAGGTTAAAGACACACCCGCACGCGTCATGGATACCGGCTGTCAATGCCGTAATTTCGGCAGCAACTTCGGTTTTGAAGAGGTCTAAAACACGAACATCAACAGCGATACCCGCTTTCTCCATCGCCAGCAACGTCATCGTAAAAGGGAATTCAATCATTTCCGCTTCTTGCAGCGCTTCTTCTCCCCCTTTTGCAACCAGCTGGTCACGCAAAACGGTATACAATCGATAGGTGATATACGCATCCTCTGCCGCGTATCGGCATGCATCTTCAATCGCAACCGAAGAAAAGCTTTCTCCCTTTTTCACCGTATCTTTAAAATGGATCATCTCATGATGCAACAGCGAGAGACTTAAATTATCCATCGATAACGATCTAGCCGAATCGCCCAGCCACGCCAGCACCATCGTGTCACCATAGATAGGGAGTCTGTCAACCCCCAAATAACGGGTGATAAAATGAAGATCAAATTTAATATTGTGGCCTATGACGTTGCGCTTAAAAATCTCACCAATCGCTTTTTTCGCGGCATGCGCACTCACCTGATCGCCTACGCCCAAATAGGAATGGGCAATAGGGACATAGTACCCCGTATGTCCATCCGTACTAAAACTAAACCCGACCAGCGTATCGTGCTGATAGTCAAGACCGGTTGTTTCCGTATCGAAAGCGATAATCGTATCCATGGGTATGGCGGCGATGCACGACTCCAATGCGTCGTCATTATCAATCAAAACAGAACACCCGTTTTTGACTGTACACTGCGCAAGCGGTGCTGCATTCTTTATCACCGGTTTGCTCTGTGCTTGCTCATCATCAAAAAGAGCTTTTGCCTTTAGAGAGCGCAAAACGGCGTTCATTTCGTAATGAACCAAATCCTCATAAATCGGGAGAAACGGATTCTCAAAATGCATGGCATACTCATGGAAATCCAGCGTCTCAAACACATCGCTGCGCAGCGTTACGAGTTCGCGTGAGCGAAAGGCATCGTCACGATACGTTTCCAACAATCCGCGGATACGTGGTGGCATGACCTCATCAAGCCGTTCATACATCGTATCAAGCGTGCCAAACTGCTCCAACAATTTTTGGGCAGTCACTTTGCCGATCCCCTTCACTCCGGGTACATTATCGGCCGTATCCCCGATCAAAGCTTGATAATCAATAAACTGGCTGGGAGTAACCCCGTATTTTTCGGTACAGTGCTTTTCATTGAGAACTTTTTTGCTGATGGCGTCTACCAGCACGACCAGATCATCTTCAATAAGCTGATAGAGATCTTTATCGTGCGAAACGACACGAACGATAAACCCCTGCTCCCGTGCATGATGCACCACCGAAGCAATCATGTCATCCGCTTCGTATCCGCTTAGCGAGAGGGACTTATACCCCATCTTCTGAATCCAGTCAATCGCTATGGGAAGCTGTTTAATGAGCTCTTCAGGGGCAGGAGAACGGTTTGCTTTGTAACTGGGATCAATCTCATTACGGAAACTGGGTCCTTTTGCATCCAGTGCAAAAATGAGGTAATCACTGCTGTGGTCTTTGTGAAGAGACGCAATAAAATTCATGAATCCGGTCAATAACCCGGTCGGGAATCCATGCTTGTTCGTTAACGGAGGAAGGGCATAGAAACTACGGAAAAAAAATCCGAACGTATCGATAATTGTGACGGTTTTACGCTCCATTAATCGACTGACTACGCGTGGTGCTGTTCAACAACGGCATCAATGGCTGTTTGCAATTTTGCAACATCTAATCCGGCAGTTTCCGCTTTTTTAAGACCCTGGGTAATGGACCGCTCCGATAACGGATCGTTAATAGGGATAATGGTTTTAATAATATTAAGCGCCAATGAAAACTCTTTGATCTCTTCGGGTGCTTTTTCAGGTGTATCGGAGAATTCAATCATCTGGACAAATTCATGATCAAAATTCCAGTGGGAGAAAATGGCAGCCGTTACTTCGGCCGTAGAAGCTTCAACGTAACTCTGTTCCACTCGACTGATATCAATGGCGACTTCAATATCAGACTTGAAATTGGTGACTAATTCC
>DASUMY010000135.1:0-5518 GCA_036277435.1 Sulfuricurvum sp. | reverse complement strand
TGTGCCCATAAACCGAACAAGGCAACCGTTGGAAGCTCTTGAATAAAATACCAAAAGAATAAAAATCCGATCCCCAAAGCCGTAAAGGATTTAAAGGTGATTTTGAACGCTTCGAGGAGTTTTTGAAAACTTAAAAGATTTTTCAATCCGGCTATCGGATCAAGTTTTGAAAAATTGGGGACCAACGGCTTCGTCGTAAAATTAAATCCGATTTGCGCCACCGTACCGATTACCCCTGCAATCGCAATAATCATACTGATCGGCAACGCCATGATGAGGAACTCTCTGAATGTCACAAATGCAATATCGATCAGATTGGTCTGCTCCAAAGGATGATTCATCAACGAAAAGTAATAGCGCACCAGCTGTAAAAGATGATCGGCAATAAAAGAAAAAAGCATCCACAATGCCAAAATAGCGACAATAAGGACAATCACCCCTGCCGTATCCTGGCTTCGGGGTACATTTCCGTCTAACCGGGCATCTTCGAGTTTCTTGGCCGTAGGTTCTTCGGTCTTCTCCATATCATCGGCCATACATACTCCTCATCATTCAAAAAACCATACTATCTCAATGCTCTGCGCATTGAAATCCTTTCGTGCCATAACGGCTAGCGCAAGAAAGCGGCACGGTTCCCGCTTCCGGTAAACATAAAATGGAGATTAGTCCATTTTCATAGACAGATCAATCCAATTGGCTTGATGAATAAGGGCACCGGTGCTGATAGCGTCCACCCCTGTTTTAGCGTAACTTTCTATCGAATCAAGGGTAATATTGCCGCTTGCCTCAAGCAAAATCGAGGGAAAACAGCGGCGTTTGTATTCCACCACCGCTTCAAGCTGCTGCGGCGTCATGTTATCGCACATGACGATATCTGCCCCCGCTTCCATCGCCTTTTTGGCCATCTCAAAATCTTCCGCTTCTATTTCGATCTTAGCGGTAAACGGGATGTTGGCCCGTGCTAAAACCATAAAAGCATTCAAATCGGCAATCGTTTTGAGATGGGTATCTTTGAGCATCAGAGCATCATCGAGACCCATACGGTGATTGGTCGCACCACCGATACGGGTCGCATATTTCTCGAAATTACGGAGCATCGGACGTGTTTTTCGCGTGTCCAGCAGTTTGGTCCCATACGGTGCGATCACATCAACATATTTACGGGTCAGGGTTGCAATGGAGCTGGCATGCAACAGCATGTTCAACAATGTCCGCTCAATACGCAAAAGGGTATGGGAATCGCCGCGAAGCTCCAGCAGAACCTCTCCTTTGACAAACCGTTCGCCATCGTGTTTGTGCCAAATGATTTCGAATTTCTCGATCTGCGCAAGGACAAGAAGATATTCTTCCCCCGCTAACACTCCGTCGCTTTTCGCGATAATTTTCGCACTGGCAGGAACGGGTGCACTCACTCTGGCGTAAAGGTCACCCCGCCCGACATCTTCAGCCAATACGTCGCGTACAAATTGTTCAATCATAACGCCAACATCCGATCGAGGGCAATTTTAGCCCAGTAGCGGGTCTCTTCATCCACTTCGATCTCGTTGATCGGCGCTCCGTCCTCGATCGATTTAAGGGTCAGGTACAGATCTTCGAGCGTTGTTTCGTTCATCGTCGGACACTCCGGCTTCGTCGAAGAAAGGACATAGGTATTTTTGGGACGCAAACGGTTCACCATGTTAAATTCGGTCCCTACCGCGACTTTTTGATCTTCGGGCAATTCCGTAATGTATTTGATAAGCTGTGACGTTGATCCGACAAAATCAGCTTTGGCACAAATGGCAGGATCACATTCCGGATGCACGGCGATCAAAATTCCCGGATATTTGTTACGGTAAAACTCAATGTCATCGACACTAAAAAGCTGATGGACGGCACAAAAACCGTTGTAGCAGATAATGTCGGCATCGTTGGGATCGGTTTCATCCCCGATCACACACGATTTGAGTCCCATCATATTGGCAATATTCTGACCCAGACAGCGATCGGGAACAAAAAGAATCTTCTTCCCCTCACCCAGCGCTTTTTCTATAATCATTTTAGCGTTGGAGCTGGTGCACACCATTCCTCCCATTTTTCCGACTTTCGCTTTCACATCGGCATTGGAGTTGATGTACGTAATCGGGAGAATCTTCTCCTTGGGAATTCCGTGCTTTTCCAAATAGGCGATCGATTCGTCAAAATAGAGGCTGTCAATCATCCGTGCCATCGCACAGCAGGCAACTTTCGGCATCAACACCCGCTTTTGAGGGCTGAGAATTTTAACGCTTTGCCCCATAAATCCGACGCCGCAGAACACGACAAACTCTTTGTCATCGGCCATGGTACGCTTCGCAAGCTCCAGTGAATCGCCCGTAATGTCTCCCATTTCAAACACTTCGTCACGCTGATAGAAGTGGGCTACAACGGTGACGCTCAGACGTTTTTTAAGATCAATAATTTTTTGTTTTAACTCTTCCGTTGTATCGTTCAAAATCATTCCTTGCTTCTCATTAGAGTGCTATTATATCGCACACATATTTTTGCTCCCTTGAAAAGAGCGACTATTCTCTTCTTTTTTAGTTCATTGTAACGATGGGTGATTTATAATGCGGCAATTAAAATAAGCTCAAAGGCTTTCAATGGAATTTCTATTTAACCAAAACGTACAGTTTTATCTGCTGGCCTACTTATTAGGCGGCATTCCTTTCGGGATGATTCTTGCCAAAGTATTCGCAGGAGTGAACATCAAAGAAGCAGGTTCTCAAAGCATCGGCGCTACGAATGTATTGCGTGTCGTTAAAGAGACCAACCCGTCCTTGGCAAAAAAGCTGGGGGCTGCAACCCTCGCGCTCGATGCCCTTAAAGGAATAGCCGTTGTCCTTGCCGCCAAATATTTCGACATGAGCGAAAGTGTCCAATGGCTCGTCGCCGTTCTCGCCGTGATCGGACATTGTTTTAGCCCTTATTTATGGTTTGAGGGGGGCAAAGGGGTCGCCACGGGTATGGGCGTTATGGCCGTCATGCTTCCTGTCGAAACCGGCATTGCTTTGCTTGTGTGGGGAATTGCTGCCAAAACCATCCGCATCTCGTCCCTCTCGTCGATGATGGGACTTGCGGCATTGGTCATCGCTTCATTTGTCCTGCAACCTGAGATGTTTCATGCGCCGGTACTGTTTATCGCCTTTATTTTGTTTTACAAACATATTCCTAACTTTGTTCGCCTTTTCAAAGGAGAAGAGAAACGGGTCGCATGAGGATTCTCATCGAAAACCTCACCTTTGAAACCATCATCGGTATTCTAGAGAACGAACGGATCACCCCTCAAACGGTGGTAGTTGATTGTATTATCGGCTATACCTATACCGAAAATCATTTTATCAATTACGCCCAAGTCGCCCATCTCATAGAAACCACGATGCAAAAAAAGCAATTTTTTCTGATCGAAGAGGCGCTTGAATATGTAACTCTCTCGCTGAAAAATCAATTTCAAGCCATCCAAGAGCTTTCTCTCACGATTAGAAAACCTAATATTCTTGCCAATTGCAGCGTTGGGGTACAAAAACAATTCTTTTTTTAAAAAAAATTGAAAAAAACTTTAAAATTTTCTAAAAGTGTGGTATCATTTCAAAAAATCAGCCCGAGGAACGTGAATGCGTATTCTGATCATTGAAGATGAAGTAACTCTCAACAAGACCCTAGCTGAGGGACTTAAAGAGTTCGGCTACCAAAGCGATGTCGTTGAGACATTAAAAGACGGCGAGTATTACCTTGATATCCGTAATTATGATTTAATTCTGATGGATTGGATGCTTCCGGACGGAAACAGTGTCGACATTATCCCAGACATCAAGTCAAATACTCCAAAAACAGTTGTCGTTGTTCTCTCAGCACGTGATGACAATGCAAGCGAAATCGAAGCCCTTCGAGCGGGTGCGGATGACTATATCCGTAAACCGTTCGATTTTGATGTTCTTATTGCCCGTATCGAAGCGCGTTTGCGTTTTGGCGGAAGCAACATCATCGAAATTGATGATCTAACCATCAATCCTGAAGAAGAAAAAATCATCTATAAAGAAAAAGAGATCGAGCTCAAAGGTAAACCGTTTGAAGTTCTTACCCATCTTGCCCGCCACCGCGATCAAATCGTATCCAAAGAGCAATTGTTGGATGCGATCTGGGAAGAGCCGGAGTTGGTAACGCCGAACGTTATCGAAGTTGCTATCAACCAAATTCGTCAAAAAATGGATAAACCGCTCGGAATCACCACGATTGAAACCGTGCGCCGACGAGGATACCGCTTTTGTTTTCCAAAAGAAGTATAAGACGCCGCTTTTTATTCCAGCTCATTGTCGCTTCGGCGGCACTGATCCTTCTTTTCTCTTCCTTCTTATACCTTTTTATTAAGCAATCTATTTACGATGAAAAACAAGCTGAACTGATTAATCGAGCCCAAAATATCTGCGCATCAAAATCCCTGATAACGGCACAGCAAATAGATTCCGAACTCTCCTTGGGTCTTAGTATCGATCTGATCACCCTGACCCAAAGTGAAGGACATCTCGATTTTTTTGAAACACCCCATACCGATAAAACAACAACACTGACGTTAATTTACCCGTTTGATTTTGAACGCTCTACCTACCTCAGAATCACAAAAGACATTACTGCCACCAAGCAGCTTCTCCAAAAAATACTCAAATCAATTTTCATCATCAATGCGTTTGGATTTATTGTTATTATCCTCTATGCGATTGCTTTTTCCAAAATGCTGATCGCTCCCGTCAGTGCGTTGAGCCGCCGCTTGGCCAATATGAATGAACATCTGCTGCGCCCCATAAAAGTCGAACAGCTTCCTGAAGAGTTTGAACCGCTGGGAGAGACCCTCAATCGGCTCATGGGACGCATTCAAAACTTCGTCAAATATCAAAAAGAGCTCTTTATCGGTGCGGCCCATGAGCTTAAAACACCCCTGGCGGTCATCAAACTCAAAAACCAAGTGACCCTCATCAAAAAAAGAAGTGCCGAAGAGTACATCGAAGCGATTAAAATCACCAATCAAAGTGTCGATGAGATGAATAAAATCGTAGCCGATATCCTCAATATCGGGCGACAAGAAGGGGCACAGCTTGAAATGCCTACCGAAGCGGACATTATCCAAATCCTCAAAAAGTGGGAAGGAGATTTCGCCCTTCTGACCCACAGCGAAAATAAAAAGCTCCAAACCCATTTCGAGCCTGAAACCTTTACCGCCGTTTTACAAGTGACCCTTTTGAACCAAATTCTCCAAAACTTTTTGCAAAATGCGATGAAATTTACCCCCGAGGGGAAAACGATCCTCTTTCAAAGCCATTTGGAGAACACCAATATCATTATCGATGTGATCGACGAGGGATGTGGCATTGATGAGAGTGTGGATCTTTTCGCACCGTTCAAACGCCAAGGGAATAAATCGGGGGTAGGATTAGGCCTTTTCTTAGCCAAAAGTGCGGCTGAGGCTATCGGGGCTAAAATCACCCTCTCTAACCGCACAGACGGC
>DASUMY010000134.1:0-13479 GCA_036277435.1 Sulfuricurvum sp. | reverse complement strand
ATTTTCACCGAGTCGCTTTTCGCGGAGCGCGGGGTCGATTACATTACGGGTGCCCACGTGAACAAAGTCGAAAAAGGGAAAGTATCTTATGAGCTGCTGGATGGCTCTAGCGGTGAAGAGACGTTTGATTTCTCGATGCTGATTCCGCCATTTGCAGGGGTAGGGCTCAAAGCCTACAACAAAGCGGGCGATGATATTACCGATACGGTGTTCGCCCCTAACGGATTTATGAAAGTGGATGCTGATTACACGGCCAAACCGTATGAGGAGTGGAAAGCCTCCGATTGGCCTCGTACGTATCAAAATCCGACCTATAAAAATCTTTTTGCGGCAGGGATTGCATTTGCCCCTCCTCATCTCATTTCCAAACCGGCAAAATCGCCCAACGGTACGGTCATCAATCCGACTCCTCCTAGAACGGGTATGCCAAGCGGTATTATCGGAAAAGCGGTCGCCCACAGTATCTGCGATTTGATAACAAAAGGTGAAGGGGCCCATTTGCATGAAGCCTCTATGGCGGAAATGGGTGCGGCATGTGTTGCTTCAGCCGGTAAAGGGTGGCTCGATGGTACGGCGGCTGCGATGACCGTTTATCCTGTTGTCCCTGATTTTGAAAAATATCCGGGAACGGGGCGCGACAGCGATTATACCTTTGGAGAGATAGGGTTGGCAGGCCACTGGATTAAACATATCCTCCACTATTTGTTTATCTACAAAGCGAAGCTCAAACCGTTCTGGACGATGATTCCAGAGTAAAAAAAATATTACAATAACAGCAAGGGGAATAGTATGTCAGTGAAACCAGAAGAGTTTAATTTCGCCAAAAATGATAAATTTAAAACAGCGATGATTCCCGGAAAATGGGCACGTTCTCTACGTACGTGTGTCCTTTGGCAGTTCATCCGATTTATCATCATCAATCTTAAAATGCTTATCGTGGTGAGTAAAAGCCACTAAGACGCTATTTGGACAGGAGTGTACGATGAATGTACCCCATCTTTCTGTTTTACAGGACGTTAAAGAACAACTGATAACGGCCAAAGAAGAGATTTTGGGTGCATGGATTCATCAGAATGAGTGTGCGGCAATTTTGCAGCGGCACGAAATCGATATGGATCTTTTTTACGGACACTATGCCAGCAATGTTTTTGATTACTTTATCGGTGTCGTATCGGGAAGTGTTGCGCTGGGGGAATGCCCTGTCATGGCTGAGTTCATTGACTATCTCAAGAATAAAGAGATTCGAGCCGATGAACTTTTTATCCTTTGCAGTCATTTGAAACGCAGTGTGATTGGTGCAACGTATCGCTATGGGATCAATTCACAAAAGCTGTTTGAGTCCATCAGTTATCTGTTCGATATGAATTTTTCAGGAGTCCTTCGGCTCTACACCGATACGATTTATGAAAAAGAGCAAGAAGCGATTGAAGCGGGGAAAGCCAAAGAATATTTTCTCTCCAATATGTCGCATGAGATACGGACCCCGCTCAATGCCATTTTAGGATTTGTCTCATTGCTCAAAGGGGAAAGTCTAGGGGAACGTCATCAAAAATATCTTGATATCATCGCACAAAGCGGTGAAAATCTGCTTCACATTATCAATGATATTCTCGATTTTAGTAAACTGCGAAGCGGCGAATTCGCCATCGATCCTCATCCCTTTAATGTTCATGAACAGATCAGCAATACGTTAGAACTTTTTGTTCCTGCCGCGAACCTAAAATCAATTTCGATACACTACACCATCAATCAAACGATACCCCATTGCATCTTTGCCGATTCCTTTCGCATTCAACAAATACTCGGGAATCTGTTGAGCAACGCGATCAAATTCAGCCAGCCTAATCGTACGGTGGAAGTGAACGTCAATGTTGTGGATTCGATTCTTTCGATCAGTGTCCGCGATTTTGGAACGGGCATAGCGCTTGAAGACCAAAAACGTATTTTTAACCCTTTTTACCAAGCCCAGGAGGGGACGAAGCTAGGGGTAGGGGGGAGCGGTCTTGGCCTTTCCATCTGTAAACAATTGGCGACACAAATGGGGGGTGAAATAACCCTCGAATCGAAAATCGGATGGGGCAGTTTATTTGTGGTTTCTTTGCCGATTGAGGTGCCGCTAGAGGAGTTATGCGAACCGGCAAAGAGGATGAGAGGTCCGAACTCGTTTGAGGGGACGATATTGGTCGCAGAAGATAATGAAGCCAATCAAGAGTTGGTTCGGATGGTTTTAGAACGCTATGGACTGAGTGTTGATATCGTTTCCAATGGAGAGGAAGCGTGTGCGGCGGCGATGAACAATCGGTATGATCTTATTTTGATGGATGAGCAGATGCCGATTATGAACGGCTATGATGCAACGGAAAAGATTTTAGCGTATGAAAAGGGGAGTAAATTGTCCCATACCCCTATCGTCGCATTAACGGCAAATGTACTCAAAGGTTCCAGAGAACGGGCATTTCAACATGGGTATGATGCTTTCATCGGAAAGCCGATTGTCCTTCATGAGATCGAAGAGGTCTTTGAGCGCTACCTCACAGAAAAAGAGGTTCCTAAGCACACAGATGAAAAGGAATCGCTGGAAACGGTTGAAATCGAGCGGCTCAAAAAATCATTGATGCTCGAGAGTGAACAAATACGTCAGCTGCTCAGCTTGTTCCAAACCAAAATGAAGCAAATGCTTTTTGATCTGAATGGGGCAATACAGAGCCGTGACTATGAGCGTATCGCTAAAGTTGCCCATACGATTAAAGGGTCAAGCGGGAATTTCCGGTATGAGGAACTTTCCCGAATCGCGGCGGTCATCGAAGAATCGGCGAGACAAAAGTGTGATGAATTTGATTTTCATGAAGCGTATACGGTTTTGAATACAGAGTATTCGGTCCTTTATTCTTCGAGGTAGTATCCCATCCCCGAAGCATTTTTGATCACATCGGTAGGGAGTTTTCCCCGTAAACGCCACACGAGGGTTCGCACGCTGTTGTCGGTTGCTCCCTCTTCGGCCCAAACATAGCTCGTTGCTTGTTCAAAATCGACAACACTCCCCAGTTGCGCCACCATCAACGAGATGAACGCGTTCTCTTTTTTGGTGAGTTTTATTTTTTCACTTTGATAGAAGGTCTCTCCCAACGCGATATCATGACGGTACCCGTCCCCAAACTCTACAATAGGCTGATCCGAGAGCTTTTTGGCGTACAGCAGTTTTTCCAGATGGGCTTTATTGGTTTTAAGGGCATCAATATCGGAATCTCTTTTTTGCTCTTCTTGAAAGCGGTACAGTGCCATTTGTATCGTTGTATGAAGATTGATCGGATCAAACGGTTTGACAATGTAGCCGTACGGTTCCGTTTTTTTCGCCTTTGAAAGGATCGAAGATTCGGAATGGGAGGTGAGGAAAATAAAAGGGCGAGGCATTTTTTCACGTATGAAGCGGGCGATTTCAATCCCGTCATCATTGTCTTCCAGGGCAATATCGATCAGGACGACATCGGGATTGTAAATTTTAATTTTATTACGAGAGCTGACGTTGGTGTCGGCGAGGGCAATAACATCATACCCTTGTTTTTCCAATGACATTTTAAGATTGAGAGCCGTTACGTCATCGTCTTCGATAATTAATACTTTAGTAGAGGGCATGGTTACTTCTATACTATGAAATTTTGATTATTCTATCACATTTGTCTAAAAAAATGGGAAATGTTTAATCCTCAGAAATACAGAGAGATGTGAGGGGTAGTATCTCCCTTTTAGGGGATATTCAAGGCAAAGAGGTATAATCCGAAGGATAATTAGGATACGCGATATCTATTGCTACGTGGATGAGGACTACATGATGTTTGATTTTGATAAATTTACCAAATATTCCAAAGCGGGCCCCCGCTACACGAGTTATCCGACCGCATTGGAGTTTAGCGATGCGTTTGGATACGATGCGTATTTAGAAAAACTCCATTCCCAAGATTCGTCGCGTCCCCTATCGCTTTATTTCCATCTGCCGTTTTGCAAAAACGCCTGTTATTTTTGCGGGTGCAATGTTGTCTTTACCTCCAAAGAAGAGAAGAAAGAGCGTTATATCGATTATTTGATGCGCGAAATGGAGATTTTAAGCCGCCATATCGATACGAATCGGCCGGTGATTCAGCTCCATTTCGGCGGCGGGACACCGACCTTTTTTGATGCGGAGCAGCTGGATCGTATCATTCAAGCGATCAAACGCCATTTCAAAAACTTTACGGCCGATGCCGAAATCAGCTGCGAGATCGATCCCCGCCACATCAATGAAGAGCAGATGAGGGTGTTGAGTAAAGCCGGGTTTAACCGGGTCAGTTTCGGGATTCAAGATTTTGATGAAAAAGTTCAAGTCGCCGTTCACCGTGTTCAGCCCTACGAGGTTACGAAAGCGGCGATGGATTTGGCCCGGAAGTACAACATGGTCAGCGTCAATGTCGACTTGATTTATGGGCTCCCGTACCAAAATTTGGAGACGTTCAAAAAAACACTGGAACTTTCCGTATCGCTTGATCCGGACCGTTTTGCCGTATTCAACTATGCCCATGTGCCGTGGCTGAAGAAAACGATGCGTAAAATTGACGAGACGACTCTTCCCCATCCGGCCGAAAAGCTCGCTATTATGCGCTACACGATTGACTATATGGAGTCCAAAGGGTATAAGATGATCGGAATGGACCATTTCGCCAAACCTGAAGATGAACTTTTTTTAGCCATTGAAAAGGGTGAACTGCATCGTAATTTTCAAGGCTACACGACCAAGGGGGGGGCGGATCTGATCGGCATCGGTCTGACGTCGATCGGCGAGGGGGCTGATTATTACGCGCAAAACGTCAAAGAGATGGACGCGTATGAATCGGCTATCGATGCGGGAAAATTGCCGTACGAACGGGGGGTGGCTCTCAATGAGGACGACCGTATCCGTCAGTATGTGATTATGGAACTCATGAGCAATTTCAAACTCGATATTGTCCGGTTTGAAGCGGCATACGGCGTGAAGTTTGCCGAGTATTTCGACGCTGCGCTGGAAAGTCTGAAACCGTTTGAGGCGGATGATCTTCTGCGTATCACCCCTGAGTCGATTCAATGTTCGCCTACGGGGACATTGTTGATCCGAAATATAGCAATGGCATTTGATGCGTATATGCAGCGTCATGCGCAAAGCGATAAAACTTTTAGTAAGACGGTATAGCCATGTCAGCACAACCCCATGATATTTTTAACTTTACCGAAACATCGGATGCCTGTATCAAATGCGGAAAATGTATCCCAGTCTGTACGATACATAACGTCAATGCCGACGAGGTAACGAGCCCGCGAGGTTTTATCGATTTGCTGGGAGCCTACCAGCGCGGTGAATTGGAACTCGATTTCAATGCCAAAGAGATCTTTGAGAGCTGTTTTTTGTGTACCAACTGTACCGATGTCTGCCCCAAAGCGCTCCCGACGGATATGGTCATTGAGCAAGTACGTGCCGATATCGCCGATAAATTCGGAATCGCATGGTTCAAACGGCTCTTTTTCTTTTTGCTTCGTCACCGTACGACGATGGATATTCTCTTTAAGCTGGGGTATGTATTCCAAACCTGCGGCTTTAAAATCAAAGCGCAGACCCAGTCGATGGAACCGCGATTTTCGTTACCGATTATCAAAAAAGACCGTTTGCTCCCCTCTATGGGAAAAACATCGTTTTTGAACAGCTATCCGGAACATATTCCCCATGGCGGTCAGCGCCGCGTTGCGGTTTTTATCGGATGTTTGGCCAACTATAACTACACCGAAATCGGCAAAGGGCTTGTCGACATTCTCGAAGAGCTGAACATTGATGTCTTTATCCCTAAAAAACAGCTGTGCTGCGGGGCCCCTGCCTATTTTACGGGCGATTTTGCCACGGTGGATCATAACGCGAAAAAGAATATCGAATATTTTGAGAGTTTTGTTCATGAGGTCGAAGCGATCATCATCCCCGAAGCGACATGCAGTGCGATGATCAAAATCGATTACGAACACTTTTTCCACGATCAGCCGGAGTGGTTGGAGCGTGCCAAAAAGCTCAAAAGCAAAATTTTTATGGCAACCGAATGGCTGGAAGGGCATACGAATATCAAAGAGATACTCGCCTCCAAAGGAAAAAGTAATTTGGTCGTCACCTATCACGATCCGTGTCATGCGCGAAAAATGCAGGGGATCTATCAGGAACCGCGCCGCTTGGTTGCTCAAAACTACACGATCAAAGAGATGAGCGATCCGAATGTATGCTGCGGATTCGGCGGTGTTACGATGCAGACGGAAAAATTTCATTTTGCCCAAGCGGCAGGGAAACCCAAAGCGGCGATGATCGCCAAAACGGGGGCGCAGATCGTCACGGCGGAGTGCAGCGCGTGCCGTATGCAGATCAATAACTCGATGTTTGAAGCTGATCTTGATGTCGTCTTTAAAAATCCGATTGAACTGATGGCAGATGCCTTGAAGGTCAAATAATGGAATTTTGGAACCATATCTACGACCATTTCAATCCCGTAGCGTTTCATCTGGGGCCTATACCGGTCCACTGGTATGGATTGATGTATGTTTTGGCCCTTTTGGGTGCTTTGTTTGTGGCGAAATGGATCGTCGAAAAAGATGCGATTGATATCACCAAAGAACAGCTCGATGATTATTTCATCTGGGTGGAGATCGGGGTTATTTTAGGGGCTCGTCTGGGATATATTCTTTTTTACGATACCCATACCTCCTATTATCTGACCCATCCGTGGCAGATATTCAACCCTTTTGTCGACGGTCAGTTTGTCGGTATCCGCGGGATGAGTTATCACGGGGCTATTTTGGGATTCTTTGTCGCCTCGTATCTCTTTTTTCGCCGAAGCGGTGTGCCGTTTGGGCGGCTGATGGATTTAGTGGCGATTTCGGTTCCCTTGGGGTATGTATTCGGCCGAATCGGCAATTTTCTCAACCAAGAGCTCATTGGGCGTGCGACCGATGTCCCGTGGGGAATCTATGTGTATGATACGCTTCGCCATCCCTCTCAGCTGTATGAAGCCTTTGTCGAGGGGATTGTCGTGTTTGTTCTCATCTATGCGTATCGCAAACGCAAAGCATTTGAGGGAGAGCTGATACTGCTGTATGGCTTTTTGTATGGCATCGGACGTGCCGCTGTTGAGTTTTATCGTGCACCCGACCCGCAGATCGGCTATCTGATTGGCCATTGGATGACGCTGGGAATGGCGCTTAGTTTGGCGATGGCGGCGGTCTCTGTGATTATCTGGCTTGGGATTCAAAAACAAATACAGAAGGTATGAATATCCTCTTCATACGTGTAATTCAACTGAAAATGGTGCAATTCACATACGGACTGGGCAATATACAGCCCCAATCCTAATCCTCCTTCCCCTCTTTCTGTCACAAACGCCTGCAGTGCTTCTTGAACCGGGCGCTTGAGCGGTTCTCCATGGTTGCTGATACAAATTTTTTCCGTATCGCATCGGATATGAACCGGCAAAGAGGTGGCATGGCGCACGGCATTGTCGATAAGGTTCTGCAACGCGCTGGTAAAAAGTTCCGAATCAACACGCAGATGCTGATCACACGCTTCGATCGCAACATGTTGCGGATCAATCACCAACCGTTCTATGGCCGTAGTGATCATCGTATTCAGAGGGGTTTGGGTACGCTGTAAATGAAACGCGTGCATTTTTTCAATCTGTGCCATTTGGAAGATCAGATGTTCCATCCGGGAGAAGAGTTTTCCCAACAGCGTCGTATTGGCATTGGGCTCTTGAAGCTCGACAATGAGCTTCCCTTTCATGATAGGGGTTTTGAGTTCGTGCATGATGTTGCGCAAGAAAAGTTCTCGTGAGGATTTCAGTTTGTTTTGTTTTTCCAATGCACTGTGAAAAGCATTGGAGATAAGGGCGATTTCATCTTTTCCTTGACTTCGGGTATTGGGGATCTCTTCCCCTTCCCCGTAGCGTTTGATTTGCGTATAGAGCCGTTTGAGGGGGAGCAGATTGCGCCATAGCAGCACATACATACTGATGAGCCCTCCCATCAGGGCAAAAAACAACATCCAGACAAAGTAGTAGGTTTTTCCCTCGGCCGTATCACGATAAAACATCGTACAGTGCTCTCGCGAGAGGGCATAGACGACCCCGTTCCCATCACGGTAGATGGAGACATGTACCTTGTTGAGGCGAAGTTTTTCTTCGAGAATAGCAGGGAGGGCAAGCCGCTTCGCATCGGCATCGATGCTTGCTATGGCTTTGAATCCTGCCAAATCAAGCTGAGCATTTTGGCTCATGCAGGTGTGTTGTTTCATCTGTTCGAGAATACGGGAAAGCTCTATCGAACGATGGACGAGAAGCTGGTGACGCTGTCGTTCCTGCTCATGATACGCTGAGGCAAACAGCAAGAGTAAAATGACAAAGGCAATGATAAAGAAAAAATGGAGTTTGAAAAAAACCGAATGGCGACGTTTATTCATAGGGTAAACTGATATCCCATCCCTCGCACCGAACGAATAAGGGTAGGGTGTTTGGCATCAGGTTCTATTTTATGGCGGATGCGGCTGATCAGCACGTCGATACTTCGTTCCGAACTCTCCCATTGGATGGAGGGGACATTGTTGGCGATAAAATCACGGGTAATGATCTGTTTACGGTGTTTGATCAGCAAGGCCAAGAGTTCAAATTCAGCCCGTGTTAAGGGGAGAAGTTCCCCTTCTTTGTAAATGCCGTTATGGTCGACGCGAAACATCTCACAACCGGTCTGGAGTGTTTTTCCGCTAATGCGGCGTAGGAGACTTTGGATACGGGCAACGAGCTCTCTGGGTTCATAGGGTTTGGGGAGGTAGTCATCGGCACCCAGTTCGAGGGCAACGACTTTGTCGGTTAAATCGCTTCTGGCCGAAGAGATAATGATGGGGATATCACTGCGCTCCCGCAGCAGCTTGCATACGTCCAATCCGTCGATATCAGGAAGGGTCAGATCCAATAAAACGAGATCATACGACTCGATTTCCAACGAGTTGAGTGCCGCTTTGGGATGCGCATACGAAATGACCTCCATACCGTAACGTCCCAGATATTGTCCGAGCAGATCGGAAATTTCGAGATCGTCTTCGATAAGGAGGATTTTAGTCATTTGTTATTTGGTCGGGCAGATTTTGCATCCCATACCGCCCATAGGCATTTGCATCCCTTTCTTCGGGCAGGCAGCGGGAACACTCATGTCGAATTTTGTACGTTGTTCGGCCGTTAATACCCCCATCATTTTTTCATGCTGCTGATTGTGAAACGCCTTCCCCTCTTCACGAATCTTTTGTACTTGGGCCTTTTGCTGGTCGCTAAGCCCTAACGCTTCCAAACGGGGGGGAAGTTTTGAGGTATCGCATTGACATTTTTGTCCCATCCCTTGACACATCGGTCCGCTCATCATACATTGACCCATTGGGCAGGCGAGTAGGGCAGTAGCGCTTAGAGCGAGCGCAAACGCAAGAATCTTTTTCATGGTCATCTCCATCTTTTATAGTGTGAATGGGGTATGATAGTCTATTTTCAGCAACAACGGTGCTAACGCTATGTTAACGATATTAATCAATGAGAACGGAGGGGGGATTCCCAAATTTAAGCAATTCGTACGTTTTAGGCGTCGCGAGCCGTCCCCGTGCGGTTCGTTCCAAATAGCCATTGGCGAGAAGATACGGTTCAAGGACATCCTCGATGGTCCCTTCATCTTCGCTCAGCGCTGCGGCAATCGTACTGAGCCCCATGGCCCGCCCTTTTGCATCCATCAGCAGTTTGAGGAGGCGAATATCCATTTCATCAAACCCATGCGCATTGATCCCCAGCTGATCGAGTGCATACTGGGAGCGTTGATGCTCAATCGTGGCTTCGTTCATCACCTCGGCAAAATCACGTACCCGTTTCAGCAAACGCAATGCGATACGGGGGGTTCCGCGGGAGCGTTTGGCGATTTCTAGGGCAGCTTTTCGATCGATTGCTTTGCCCAGTTTTAGAGAGGCTTGGATAATGATGGAACACAGCTCATCGGGCGTATAAAATTGAAGACGGAAATTCATCCCGAACCGATCACGCAACGGATTGGAGAGCATGCCGGCGCGTGTTGTTGCTCCGATGAGGGTAAAACGGGGGAGATCGATTTTAACGGTTTGTGCCGCAGGACCGCTTCCGATAATAATATCGAGCCTGAAATCTTCCATCGAAGGGTAAAGAATCTCTTCGACCGCAGGAGAGAGGCGGTGAATTTCATCGATAAAGAGGATATCCCCCTCTTCGAGATTGGTGAGCAGTGCCGCGAGATCACCGCTCTTTTCGATCATGGGTGCTGCTGTGACTTTGATGTTGCTTCCCATCTCATTGGCGATGATGAGGGCCAGCGTTGTTTTTCCTAAACCGGGAGGACCGTAAAAGAGGACGTGATCGAGCGCTTCGCTTCGTTTGGTGCTGGCCTCTATAAAAACGCCCAGATTTTTTTTGATTTGCTCTTGCCCGATGTAGTCTTCCCAGGCACTGGGACGCAAAGAGGTTTCGGTAACGTCTTCGGCGTTAAATTTTTCGATTTCGACTATACGTTCCATAGGGGACTCTTTTTACCATCTGATATCCGTTCGCCCTGAGCGTGTCGAAGGGAAAACGAAGAAACGTAGCTGCAATAGGTGTCAGTAAACATAATTTTCATCAGGAAACGAGCGATCTTTAACTTCAGAGCTATACTTTTTCACCGCTTCTTTCACCACTTCTGCACCATTGGTATATTGTTTCACAAATTTGGGAACAAACGGTTCATACAGCCCCAGCATATCGGAAAAAACGAGAACTTGCCCGTCGACCCCCTGACCTGCGCCGATACCGATGACGGGTATGTTGACACTTTTCGCCACACGCGTTGCCACATCGGCTTTGACCCCTTCGATGACGAGGATAAAGGCTCCCGCTTTTTCGATAGAACGGGCATCTTCGATGAGGGAAAGGGCATCTTCTTCGGATTTGCCTTTGACCTTATACCCCCCCTCTGAGCGGACACTTTGGGGAAGCAGTCCGATATGGCCGCATACGGCGATACCGTTTTGGGTCAGGTATTTCACGAGATGGGCTTTAGACGTTCCCCCCTCTATTTTTACGGCATCGGCAGGAGTCTCCTGATACACGCGCAGGGCATTCGTCAGGGCTGTTTTTTCATCAATATACGTACCGAAGGGCATATCACAGATGACAAACGTATCCAGCGCCCCTTTGCAAACTGCTTGAGTGTGGTAAATCATTTGATCCATGGTCGCGCTTAGCGTATCGGAGTTGCCGCCAAAACTCATAGACAGACTGTCTCCGACGAGTAAAATATCGGCACTCTCTTCAAATAAACGGGCAAATAAAGCATCATATGCCGTGATCATCACCAGCGGATCGCCATTTTTGCGTTTTTGAATGGTGCTTATAGAGTGTTTTTTCATCATTGACCTAATCATGAGGATAATTATAAAAGATAGTTTACCGAAAATTTTTATGGGCTCTGCTTTTGTGGGCACAGTGAATATGGATATTAAAGAAAACAGAGGTATAATTCCTGGAAATAGGAGATCTGGTTACATGGGCATACGAAGTCATCTGGAGACCAATTTTGATTTTGAAATCATTGATGAATTTCTGGATCATTATTCGATGATGGTAGAGATTATGGAACCGCTGATTATCGATTTAGGCAATGCCGATCGATTCCATCGCAGCATCGAAGAGTTGTTCCGTATCTTTCACAACATTAAATCGGCCTCCGGTTATTTGCAAATAGAACCGATGGTCCGTTTGGCAACGTTTGTCGAAGATGCCTTTGAACAGCTTCGGAGACGCGGTGCCATGGCCAACGAGGAGACCATTACGTGGTTGATCAGCGTTTCGGATATGTTTATGCAATGGCAAGAAGATTTCAAAATGGATAATGAGCTTTCGAAAATCCATTTTTCCCTTTTAATTTTACCCGATATGGAGAAGGCGTGAAGCATCTGGTCGCTTACATTACTGCGGGATATCCCGAATCACAATTCACAATCGATTTAGCGTTGGCTTTAGGTGAAAACGGAGTCGATACGTTAGAGCTAGGCGTACCGTTTTCGGACCCTGTAGCCGATGGGCCGGTCATCGAAGAAGCCAATGGAAGAGCGTTGGCAAACGGCTTTCGTTTTAAAGAAATTTTGACTATTTCCGAAAGCGTTGCCCCGTCGGTAGATATGCTGTGGATGGGATATTTCAACCCGTTTTATCAATTCGGGATGGAAAAACTGCTGGATCGTGCCAAGGAAATCGGCGTGAACGGACTGATCATCCCCGATGTGCCGTATGAAGAGGCGCTTGCGTATGACGATCTTTTTGAGAGTCGCGGTTTAGCCAATATCAGCTTTGTAGCACCCACGGACAGTGATGAACGTATTGCCATGATCACGGCCAATGCCCGCAAATTCATCTATCTTGTAGCCTATGCCGGTATTACCGGAAGCGGTAAAGCGGAAGATTTGAATCCGATCCTCACCTCTATCAAACGGCACAGCGATACTCCCGTGTATGTCGGATTCGGGGTCAACGAGAAAACAGCACGTGAAAAAGTGCAAGGGGCGGATGGGGTCATCGTCGGGTCGGCGATTGTCAGTGTTTTGTTGGACGACACCCTCAACCACACGCAAAAAATCGCCAAATGCTGCGAAATAACCCGCACTATTAAATCCATCATAAACAACTAATTATGCTATAATTACGTATTCTCTTCTTTTGGGGCTGACATGGCTTCGACGGGAGCGGGATGCTTTTGGTTGCATGCCGGACTGAGCACCTCCGTTATACGGCTCACCCTTGCTTAAACGCAAACAACACTAATTACCGTCCTGCTTACGCTGTAGCGTAAGTTTTAACTTAATTTAGGACTGCTTCACCTTACGATTCTATCTAAGAAGGATTCGAAGTATAACCCCCCAGATAGATATACCTTTGGATTGCCTCATCCAAAGACGAACCTTGAGGCTAGGATGATCTAGCTTTGCACGTTGTGTGAAAATCGTCTGAAATTTAAACAACGTCTCTAAGCATGTAGACGCCTTTAGTTGCCCGTTTTCGGACTGCGGTTCGATTCCGCACAGCTCCACCAAAATCCCTCCTATTTTAGGTATCTCCTCCACTTCCTTTTTATCTTTTGTCCCTATTTTGATGTACCGTGCATATTTTTAATGGATAACGAATGTGTCTATAAAACGGGGGTTATTCGAGGGAGTGTGTTCGCATCCTATTTCTCCGCTCATTTCGGGAGACGTTATTTGTATCCCCTCGGGTACTTTTGGTGAGTGCAGCTGCACTGCCGTTTGTTTGAAATTCGGCTCACCCGATTTAGGGTCAAATTGGCTCGGAGTGAGGATATTGATAAGCTGCGTATTGAAATGAAACGGTACGAAGACATTTCCCTCCCGGACGGTTCGGGTTA
>DASUMY010000133.1:0-6405 GCA_036277435.1 Sulfuricurvum sp. | reverse complement strand
GTTAACACTGGGTTTTACCCAAAGGGCACTCCGCCTTCGGCAGGAAGCCCCCCTGCACGCTTGTGCAGTTTTATACTACGCCTGCAATCTCACCAATTCTTCTTTCACTTTTGCCACATGATCTTTCACTTTGACATTTGTCCATACGGCTTTTACAGTCCCTTTGGGGTCAATGATGTACGTGGAGCGGACAATACCCATATACTCTTTGCCGTAATTTTTTTTCATCGCCCATACGCCATACGCTTGCATCATCTGCGTGGTAGGATCACTGAGCAGTGTAATAGCAAGCGATTGCTTCTCGATAAATTTTCGGTGGGATGCCGTACTGTCCGCACTCACTCCCAAAATAATCGCCCCCATATCATCATACTCATCGATCGCTGTAGTAAATTCACAGGCCTCTGTCGTACATCCGGGCGTTGAATCTTTCGGATAAAAATACAATACAATCCATTTTCCCCGCAAATCGCGCAAACATATCTCGACATCGTCTTGGTTGCTCAAACAAAAATCGGGGGCGGTGCTTCCTACTTCTAACATGATTAATTCCTTTATTGTTTAGATGTACTTTTCTTTTTAATAAGAAAAGTACCAAAAGAACATACCATGATCCAAGAACGCTGTGTTCCTCTCGGCACTGCTGCCTTCGGAACAGCTCTTGGCGTTGGATCATGGGAATTTTATAAAATGACTATGGATTTTATTTCCGTAAACTCTTCAATGGCGAACCGCGGACCTTCACGTCCGACACCGCTCAGCTTCACACCCCCATAAGGCTGAATGTCGAAACGCAGCGTCGGCATATCATTAATCACAATGCCCCCCGCATCAAGTTCATCAATCGCCTGAGTCGCATGTGCCAAATTATTTGTAAAAATCGAAAACTGCAATCCATACGGAGAGTTGTTCATCCGCTCAATCGCATCATCGATTCCCTCAACTTTGACCAAACTTACAATAGGGGCAAAAACTTCCTCGCAGACAATTTTCATCGTTTCCGTCACATCCGCCATAACACAAGGGTGAAAAATCCGCCCATCACAATGGGGTGTCGTTAATGCACGGGCCCCTTCGTGTATCGCGCTTTGAACCCAATTCATAGCCCGTTCAGCGGCTTCATCATTGATCAGAGGACCCAAAAAAGTTTTTTCTTCATACGGAGAACCGACCGCGAGTTGAGCCGTTGCATCCGCCATTTTTTGAGCAAATGCATCATAAACAGCACTATTGACATAAATGCGCTGAAGCGAAATACACACCTGCCCCGAATTGGCAAACGCTCCGATGGCGCAGCGCGATGCCGCATACTCCAAATCAGCACTCTCGTCAATATATGTTGCCGCATTGCCGCCCAGTTCCAAACTCACTTTTTTGATCCCTGCACTCCGCGTTATAATCGCTCCCACGGGAACGGAACCCGTAAAGCTAATGACTCTTGGAATTTCGCTGGTGACCAAAGCACTCCCCACCTCTGCATCTCCATAGACAACACTCAGGGCATTCGGAACAGCATAGGGGCTTTCAATAAACAGTTTCGCCAGCTTATAAGCACATAACGGCGCTTCGGGTGTCGGCTTCAGTACCACTGCATTTCCTGCAACCAATGCAGGGGCCAGTTTATGGGCGACTAAATTAAGCGGAAAATTGAACGGAGTAATCGCTACGACCACCCCGCATGCTTCACGGCGCCAATAGGCATGCGCTTTGCGCCCGCTGCTCATGGCATCGGTATTGATCGTTTCTCCGTGCATCGTACGCATCGTTTCCGCCGAAAGGGTAATCGTCTCAATACAGCGATCCACTTCGATACGGGCATACGCAATCGGTTTTCCGACCTCATCGCACAACGTTTTCGCAAATTCTTCCCGCTGTTCTTTGAGGCGTGATGCAACATCCAAAAGCCATGAACAGCGCTGATGCAAAGGGGTTTTTTTAGCTTCTTTGGCCGCAGTTTGAGCAATCTGAAGCGCTTTGTGAGCATCGTCGGCACTGCAAACCGCCGCTTTCGAAGCGACACGTCCGTCATACGGGCTTAAACGTTCTGTATAATTGTCCCCTTTGACTTCCAGCGATCCCATCCATACATGTGCTTCCATGAATAAACTCTCCTGTATATAATGTTTCAATTATACAAATCATCACCTAAAAAGGGCAATAAGTCTATGACTTAAGGAGCTTTTTTTCATTCAAACCTTAGAATGTCCCCATAAGAGACGCAAAGGAATGATTATGAATTTATCCATTACTGAAGGTACACTCGGGGTACGTCCTCCGGTTACAAAACCCCATCCGGGATTTTTGTTTGAAGTTGGTGAAGAGCGTTTGCGAAAATTGGTCAACGATCACTATGAATTGATTCGGACCAGCGATATTGCTTTTTTATTTCCGATTTTTGATGAAGACGATTTCAGTGCTGCCAAAAAACATGCGGCTGATTTTTTAATCCAAATCTGCGGCGGGCCGGACTACTTCAACCAAACGCGCGGCGAACCGCGAATGGTAGGACGTCATGCACCGTTTCGCATTGATGCTGCCGCCAGACGCCGCTGGCTCGAATTTTACGCGCAGCTTCTTCCGGCGCTAGAAGAAGAAGGTATCAACCCTGAATACATTCAATCCTTTTGGAATTATCTGGATATATTCTCCATCTGGATGATTAATACCCCTTCGCAATAACTATGTTTCTGCATCCTCTATGTGCGAGTATGCAGTTCCCACTTAATCAATGTTAAATCCCTTTCGCGCTAAAATCACCTAATTTTTATTAATCTTCAATGGAGAATCCCCTATGAATGAAGCCAAATTTATTTGGATGAACGGCAAAATGGTCCCTTGGAATGACGCGAAAATTCACGTCTTATCCCACACGCTTCACTATGGAAACGGTGCTATCGAGGGAACAAAAGCCTATAAAACCCCTAAAGGGTACGCTATTTTTCGCCTGAATGATCATACCAAGCGCCTGATCGAATCGGCAAAAATGACGTTAATCACCGTTCCGTATACGATTGAAGAACTGAACAAAGCGCAAATAGAACTCCTTCGTGCCAACGACTTTACGGGTGAAAACGTCTACCTTCGCCCCATCGTTTATCTCGGATACGGGGTTATGGGTGTCTATCACAAAGAAGCGCCGGTAGAAGTTTCTGTTGCCGCATGGGAATGGGGTGCCTACCTTGGCGAAGAAGGGATGAAAAAAGGGATTCGTCTCAAAATTTCTTCATTCAGCCGCCCTAACAATAAATCGAATATGGGGAAAGCAAAAGCGGTTGCCAACTACCTCAACAGCCAAATGGCTAAATATGAAGCCGTTGAAGCGGGATACGATGAAGCTCTTTTACTGGACGATGAAGGGTACGTGGCAGAAGCAAGCGGAGCTTCTTTTTTCATGATCAAAGACGGTGAAATCATCACCCCGCCTAATGATAATTCTCTGGCATCCATTACCCAAAAAACCGTTATTGAAATGGCTGAAAAAATGGGAATGCAAGTAACTCGCCGCCGTATCAGCCGTGAAGAGATCTATATTGCCGATGAAGCATTTCTAACCGGAACAGCCGCTGAGATCACTCCCGTACGTGAAGTAGATGCACGTGTACTGGGTGCCGGCGGACGTGGACCGATCACCGAAAAAATTCAGAGCTCGTACTTTGACATCGTATACGGACGCAATCCCGATTACGATCACTACCTAACATACATTAATTAAAAAAAGTGGGCTTACTGCCGAAGTAAACCCTGCGTTAACTGTAGCTAATCGGGATGTATTCCGATAGCGTTTACATTACAAAAAGGAAAATTATGGCAAGTGATATGAACGACTATTTCCAAAAGAAAAAAAACGAGAATCAAAAAGGGGGCGGATTCCAAACGCCAAAACCTCCTAAATTCGATTTAAATATGAACGGCCAAAAAGCCGGTATGTTTTGGATGATAGGGGGATTTATTTTACTCCTCGTTTTAGCAAAGCCGTTTATCATCATTACCGAAGGAGAACGGGGGATTCTCTCAACCAACGGTAAATATGAAGAGCGCGCTTTGATGCCGGGGCTTCACTTCCTGATCCCGTTTATCCAACAGGTGTATGTCGTGGACACCAAAGTACGCATCATTAACTATGCCGATAAAATCGATCGTGCTTCAACTGCCGGTGATGGAATTTTACTGAAGCCTGCCATTACCGTTCTTGATAAACGTGGCTTGCCGGTCTCCATCGACATGACCGTCCAATATCGTCTCAATGCACAACTGGCGGCTCAAACGATTTCCAACTGGGGCTTCAGCTGGGAAGACAAGATTATTGATCCCGTAGCCCGTGATGTTGTCCGTAACGTTGTCGGTCAATACGAAGCAGAATCACTCCCGATCATGCGCAATGCAATCGCACAAAAAATCGAAGCAGGCATTCGTTCAAGCGTAGAAGGGCAAAAAAATGCCCCGGCACAACTTGAATCGATCCAGTTGCGTGAGATTGGTCTTCCCCAAAAAGTAAAAGATCAAATCGAACGCGTCCAAGTCGCAAAACAAGAAGTGGAACGTGCCCAGCAAGATGTCGAACGGGCCAAACAAGAAGCCTTGAAAAAAGAGACCGAAGCACAGGGTGTTGCCAATGCCGTCACGATAGAAGCCAAAGCAAAAGCTCAGGCCAATCACTTGATCGCAAAATCACTTACCCCAGGATTGCTCAAACTGGAACAAATCCAAGTCCAGGGCAAATTCAATGAAGCGCTAAAAGAAAATAAAGACGCTAAAATTTTCCTCACCCCTGGCGGCTCCACGCCGAATATTTGGCTTGATACCAAAACCGGTGATACACAAAAAGTTTCTGCAACACACTAAAAACTCCTCTCCTTTTGGAGAGTTTTTTCCGTCTTCATTCATGAATACGAAATAAACCCTTAAAAGGCTCTATATGAATCTCGATCACATCGATTGGCAGAAAGCAGAACTCCTTCCCGTTATCGTTCAAGACAGTACAACTCTTGAAGTACTCATGATGGCCTATATGAATCGCGAAGCGCTTGAGCTTTCCTTGAGTACCCATATTGCCCACTATTATTCCCGATCCAAACAGCGCCTATGGAAAAAAGGGGAAAGCAGCGGCCATTTACAGCACATTCAGCGCTTTTTACTCGATTGTGACAATGATACACTTCTGATCCTCGTGCGGCAAGAAGGTGTTGCCTGTCATACGGGACGAAAATCGTGTTTTTTTACCGATATCGAATTAGATGAAGCCATCACCTCTCCTCAGGTGGATACCGCCTCTGCGTATGGCATTATCGATGAGCTTTACCACACGATACTCTCACGCAAAAATGCCGATCCTGAAACCTCTTGGACAGCTAAACTGCTTTCCAAAGGGGACAATGCAATTTTGAAAAAGGTGGTGGAAGAAGCCGGCGAGTTTTCTTTTGCCGTCAAAGATAATAATGAAATTGAAATTATTTATGAATGTGCCGATTTAGTCTATCATGTCCTTGTAGCACTGGGGCACAAAAATATATCTCCTGACCGTATTAAACAAGAGCTCTCTCGCCGATTTGGAACGAGCGGTATCGCGGAGAAAAACGCAAGGTCTTCATGAAAACGCAAATTGTCGAATTTATACATACGTTAAATCTCTATGATTACCTCCTGTTTGGAGGAATCATCTTTTTCTTTTTACTTTTTCTGATTTTATCGATAATGTTTCACCAAAGAATTCGATTGGCAATCACCTTTGTACTTTTAGCCTTTATTCTTTTATTCACAGCCCCTGTTATCGGCTATATTCTGTTGCATTCCTTTGTCTATAAACATAAAATCACTCTGACGACGGTTCAAGATCTCGAATTCAGTGATGCCCTGGTAATCAAAGGTGATCTTAACAATACCTCCAGCCAAACCTTGAAAGAATGTACCCTCTACACAGGGATATCGCAAGTCTCTTCCATCCAACCGCTCAATACGCTCTATACTTATCTTCCGTTTCGACGTACAAGCTTGACCATCAATGGACCCATTGCCCCAGCAGAGGGAACCAGCTTTAAATTACTGATCGAACCTTTTAGTTATCCAAAACATTTTCAAGTCACTGTACGGGGGAACTGCCGATGAATACGTATTTTACAGTATGGCACTATTTTGCCTTTTTTACCATTGCCGCTTTGTTGATTGCCATTACTCTATACACCCTTCAACAACAAAAATTATCCGCCAAAGGATCCATCATATTCACGTATGTGGTTGCGGCCCTTCTGCTTATGTACATGAGTACTGTGATAATCGATAAGAACACCAAGAAAGTCGTTTTGCTTAATCTGGATAACCACCGGCTGCTATCAACCGAAGAAATCATATTCACAGGATCGGTGCGAAATATCGGCGATTATACCGTCGGTGAAGTGGAAGTTGAAATTA
>DASUMY010000132.1:0-5181 GCA_036277435.1 Sulfuricurvum sp. | reverse complement strand
ATTGGCCACGTTTGTGAGGCTGAAATTATAGCCTCACAAGCTTAAAAATAAGCTTAAATGCTATTTTGTTGCTTTTGCAAGTTCTTTAAACAGATTTCCCCGTTCAGCATACGAGCTGAATTGATCGAGGCTCGCCGCTGCGGGAGAGAGCATCGCGACACTCTCATGGGTGTGTTTTTTGCTGATCTCGTTCACGGCAACATCCAGGGTATGGCAAAGGATACACGGAATGTCGTACTTCTGACACAAGGCTTCCAGCCGCAGGGCATTGGAGCCGATCGCATAGACGCTTACCTTGTAATTTTTAAGAGGGATAAAGAGCTCTTCGAGTTCTACCCCTTTGTCATCACCCCCAAGGATGAGGTGGATGGTCTGATCGCCGTAGGTGCGAAGCGCCGCGAGGGTCGCATCGATATTGGTCGCTTTCGAGTCATTGATCCACAAACGCTCCTCTCCATCACGAAACTCTTCCTGCCGGTGAGGGTCAAGGATAAAGGCATTGATCTTATCATAATCGCATCGGTCGTAGAGAATCTTATCAATTCCCATCGCGATCATGGCATCCATCAAGAATGCCCCTTTAAACTTGATTTTACTCGCGTCAAATCCAAAATACGCTGCCAGATCGTTTTCATCTTCATAAACGATCTTAAACCCTTTAGTGGGGGCGTCAGCAAACATTTTAGGCAAGATCACGGCTTCCCCCTCTTTCATTTGTGAGAGAGGCTTGAGTTTCGCTTCATAATACGCTTCCATACTGCCGTGCCAGCTGACATGGTCAGGTGTGACGGGAAGCAGGGCGTAGATATTCGGGCGGGCGATTGTGTTGTAATGCATACTGAACGAACTGGTTTCCAAAATCCATATCGGTGCTTCGGTCGACATGGCGGCCAAAGGGGTTCCGATGTTGCCGCCGCTGATGGCCCCTTTGTCAGCCAAAAGGTGCTCAACCATTTGAGTCGTGGTGGTTTTGCCGTTGGTTCCGCTGATCCAGATCGAAAAGGGCATTTTTGAGGCAAAAAAATCATATTCGCTGATGAGATGGGATGCTTTTTGGATCAAGGGATGGTCGGGAGGAAAACCAGGAGAAGGGATTTCATGGGTGTACAGACGGGTGTCAAATTCACTGACGGGTTTAACGCTGTTTCCCTCTTCGTCGGTAAAGGGTTTGGTCACTTTATCATCGAAAAAAGTGCAGGGTCCGTATGCTTTGGCAATGGCGCGTGTTGTTTTTCCATACCCGAAACAGGCGATAGCAAGGCGCTCCATTAACGGATCTTCAAGGTGATGATAGCAAGAATATTGGACAACAGGGCAATAATCCAAAATCGGACGATAATTTTGTTCTCCGCCCATTGTTTCATCTCAAAATGGTGGTGTATCGGTGCCATCAAAAAGACCCTTTTCTTACGAAGTTTGTAGCTTCCGACTTGCAGTATGACGGAAACCGTTTCAATGACAAAAATCAAACCGATGAGGATCAGGAGAATTTCACTTTTTCCGATGATTGCCATATAAGCAATAAATGCCCCCAGCGTCAGTGAGCCGCTATCCCCCATAAAGACTTGCGCCGGATGGCAGTTGAACCACAAAAACCCCAGCAGTGAACCGATCAACGCCGCAGCAATGATTACCACTTCCCCTGCAGGAATTTTCGGCATTAAAAGATAGTGGGCCAGCGCCGCATTCCCGACGATATAGACGATGATGCTCAACGAGAGCAGCGCGAAGATCGAGGGGACCGTTGCCAGTCCATCCAAACCGTCGGTGAGGTTGACCGCATTGGAGGTGGCGATCATGACCAAAACCCAAAAAGCGATACTGATAAAACCCATGTCAAAGAGGCTGTGTTTGACAAAAGGGACGTAAAAACCGGTATCGAGATGGGCGACTTTGATCAGAAATACGCCGATGGCTAAACCGAAAACTAGCTGCAACCCCATTTTTGCACGTGCGCTGAGACCTGCTAGGTTATGGCCTCCGCGGATTTTACCCCAGTCGTCGGTGAACCCGATATAGGCATAAAAGAGTAGTGTCAATAATCCCCCGATGGCAAAGGGGTTAAGGAGATTGATGGTGAAAAGGGAGGCAATGATGGTTGAAAAAACAAAAACTATTCCCCCCATCGTAGGGGTTTTCGCTTTCCCTTGGTGCGCACTGACGTATTCATTGATGGGCTGAACCCGAGCGGATCGCTGAGCCCAGGAAATAAAGCGGGGCATAAGTAAAAGCGTTAAAAATAAACCGATGAAAAATGCGATACCCGCACGAACTGTGATGTATTGAAATAGATTGATGCCCAGGGTTTGATGTAACCAATATAACATATAGCCGACTCTTTAATAATTAATTGTAAAGCAATGCAAAAGTGATATTTTATTATAATCGGCAAAAAGTTTGATTAATCAAGGAGCAATCTTGAGCAAAAAAACGGTTTTAGTCATTACTGACGGGATCGGGTATTCGCCTAAACGAGAATTTAATGCATTTCATGCGGCGCACAAACCGACCTATGATCGGCTGTTTAGAGAAGTGCCCCATGCGTTAATCGATACTTTCGGGCTTAGCGTCGGATTGCCCGAGGGACAAATGGGCAATTCCGAAGTAGGCCATATGAGCATCGGCAGCGGACGGGTATTGTATCAGGATCTTGTCAAAATTTCCCTCTCGTTGGAGGATGGCAGTTTCGAGCGCAATGAAATATTTTCCGGTTTGCTGAAAACGAGCAATCGATTGCATTTAATCGCCCTTATGAGCGATGGCGGCGTCCATTCTCATATTGATCACCTAATGGGTGTCGCTGAAATCGCGGCGGATGCCGGTAAAGAAGTGTGGCTCCATTTGATCACCGATGGACGGGATGTCGCTCCGACCTCGGCAATGCTCTTTTTGCATACGGTTCATGCCAATGGAGAGAAAAACATCAAAATCGCCTCCCTAGGGGGGCGTTTTTACGCGATGGATCGTGATAATCGCTGGGATCGTGTTGAAAAAGGGGTCAATGCCATCGCATTAGCCCACCCTAAAAGCGAGCAAAGCGTGGCCGACTACATTGAAAATGCGTATGCATCAGGCGAAACCGACGAATTTATTACCCCCACGGCATTTGAGGGATATGATGGATTCAAAGAGGGGGATGCCGTGTTGACGCTCAATTTTAGAAGCGACCGTATGCGTGAACTCGCCAGTGCGTTGGGCGATCCTGATTTCAAAGGGTTCGAGTACGCGCACATCCCGATTCATCTGGCCACGATGACGCAATATGACAAAAACTTCCCCTATCCGGTCTTATTCCCTAAAGATGCCCCGGTCAATACGCTGGCGGAAGTGATTTCGCGTGCGGGGCTGCGCCAGCTGCATACGGCAGAAACCGAAAAATATGCCCATGTCACTTTTTTCTTTAATGGGGGAGTCGAAGAGCCGTATGAAAACGAGACAAGGGTTCTTATCCCCAGCCCTCAAGTTAAAACGTATGACATGCAGCCTCAAATGAGTGCTCCCGAAGTAGGAAGTGCCGTTGTGAAGGCTATGGATGCCGGATATGATTTTGTGGTCGTTAATTTTGCCAATGGCGATATGGTGGGACATACGGGCAATTTTGAAGCGGCGATCCGGGGAGTCGAAGCGGTGGACACGGAACTTGCGCGTATTCTGGAAGCGGCGGAATCGAATGATTATGCGGTTGTTATCACCTCCGACCACGGTAACTGTGAAGAGATGCGCGATGATGCCGGCAATGTGCTGACAAACCATACGGTGGGCAAGGTATGGTGTTTTGTCATGGCAGAGGGAGTGAACAGCGTTCATCCCGGGGCGCTAAATAATATCGCCCCTACTGTCTTGAAATTGATGGGACTGGATATTCCATCTGAGATGGATTTACCACTTATATAAAAAAGTATGCAGGCATACGTGGGCTTCATGCCGAAGGTAACTTAGTGTTAATGTAGTTATTGGGGTTTTACTCCGATAACGTTGCAAAATTAGAAATAAAAAGGATAATCATGAAATTCACAGGTAAAAATGTTTTGGTAACAGGATCAAGCCGAGGAATCGGTGCAGAAGTGGCAAAAGTATTAGCCGGATACGGTCTGAAAGTATGGATCAACTATCGCAGCGGTGCGGATGCTGCCGATGCCGTTAAGGCAGAGATTGAAGCTGCGGGGGGAACGGCAGCGGTTATTGGATTCGACGTAGCGGATGAAGCGGCATTTACCGATGCGATCAAAACCATTGCCGATGCGGACGGTGAGTTGTCGTATTTGGTTAATAATGCGGGAATTACCAAAGATGGTTTGGCGCTTCGTATGAAAAGCGACGATTTTATGGCGGTGATCAATGCGAACTTGCTTTCCGCTTTTATAGGGTGTCGTGAGTCGTTCAAAGTAATGCGAAAGAAAAAATTCGGTTCAATCGTCAATATCGCCTCTATCGTTGGGGAAACGGGGAATGCGGGTCAAACGAACTATGCAGCTTCTAAAGGCGGTGTTATCGCAATGACGAAAAGTTTTGCACAAGAAGCGGCAAGCAGCGGAATTCGATACAACACGGTTACCCCTGGGTTCATTGCGACCGATATGACCGATGTCCTCAGTGACGAGATCAAAGCAACGTTCACGGCAAAGATCCCGATGGGACGCTTCGGCAATCCAAAAGAGGTGGCGGAAGCGACCGCTTTTTTGCTCAGCGATCATTCAAGTTACATCACGGGCGAGACCCTAAAAGTCAACGGCGGAATGTTAATGTAGAACAACTTAAGGCAAAAGTTTTGCCACTTAAGTTAAATATGTTATAATTTCACGATTTTATTCATTAAGAACAGGAGCTATTATGGCACTTTTGGAAGATATTAAAGAAGTAGTGGTTGAGCAATTAAGTGTTAACCCGGACGAAGTTAAAGCGGATTCTAAATTCGTAGAAGACCTTGGTGCAGACAGCCTTGACGTTGTTGAATTAGTAATGGCTCTTGAAGAGAAGTTCGATATCGAAATTCCTGATGATGAAGCGGAAAAAATCCAAACAGTTCAAGATGTAATTAATTACATCGAAGGTAAGAAGTAGTCATTTTATCAAGGCTTCAGCCTTGGTATTCAGCCATTTAATATTTGGCCTTAGATGTTTCTTCATGTATAGTTCTAACGAAGAAATATCTAAGATCAGCGATCAGCAGGAGAGAATGTG
>DASUMY010000131.1:0-7372 GCA_036277435.1 Sulfuricurvum sp. | reverse complement strand
GCACTGCCGCCTCTTACGGCACTTCCGACCCCATCGCACAGGACACTCACCAGCAGGGCATTGTCGATGATGGTGAATCCACATGCATCATCTCCTACGCAGGAGGGTTTAGGGAGGATGAATTCGGAGGATTGGAGAGTGAGCATAAAAATCCTTAGCGGAAATAATTATTTGTCCCCGAAGCATACCAAAAGCAAGGTCGCGTGCAGTAGTGCACAAGCGTACCGCCAGCGTTTTGGTGAGGGGGCGATTTTCTTTTGGTACTTTTCTTATGAAAAAGAAAAGTACCATTGTTTATTTATATACGTGCTCCTGAAACGGCACCCCATGTTGTACGCCAGCGTGTTTTAACCATACTGATCCCTGAAATTGCAATGACGGTCATTGCTCCGAAGATCAAAAATCCGGCACTGTATCCTTCAAAGGACCCCTGTGACCACCCGAACGTTTTAATGAGTGCTGTCCCTCCCAGACCGCCGGCCATGCCGATAAGTCCGGTCATGACCCCTATATCTTTGCCGAAACGTTGTGGTACGAGTTGAAATACCGATCCATTTGCCATGCCCAGATTCGCCATGATTAAAAACATGACGACGATAGCGGCCCAAAACGGTAAAGCAACCAATGCGCTTATCAGTGAAAGCACCACAATAGTGCCATAAAAAACATAAAGCGATTTAATACCGCCCATTTTGTCGGCAACGGCACCGCCCACGGGACGCAGCAGTGCTCCGGCAAAAATACAGAGTGCACCGAAATAGCCGGCAATGACTTTGACATTGGATTCATCCATTATCGTGATCCCGAACGACGACATATCGGCTTGATAGGTATTCATCAGATACACTTTCATGTAGTTGGCAAATCCGATAAATCCTCCGAAAGAGACGGCATAAAAGAGGTTAAACCACCACGTATCCCGATCGCGCATCAGCTTGAGGTAATCCCCCAATTTTTTCGGATTCGCTTTATAGACCGAGGATGGAGCATCTTTTGCCATCAACATATAAGCGATAAGGACGATAAATGATAAGAGAGCCCCGACGAGAAATACCGAAGGCCACCCCCAAATTTCAGCGATTTTAGGGGCGAATAAAAAATCTATCACCACGCCGATATTCCCCGCACCCGCGATACCTAAAACGGTCCCTTGCAGACGAGGCGGATACCATTGACCCGCTTGCGGCAGGGCTACGGCGAAGGATGCTCCGGCAAACCCCAGACCCAAAGCAACCCACAACAGTTGATTGTACGTGATGGCATCAGCAGTAAAATAACCATAAAACAGGGTTGCAATAACAATGATTTGAGAGACAAGCGCCGTCTTTTTCGGGCCGAATTTATCGACAAAAATTCCTAACACTAAACGCAAAATAGCGCCCGCAAGGACCGGAACAGCGAGCAGCGTTGCCGTTTGATCGTCATTCATCGCAAAGCCGCGTGAGCTTAGAGACTCGTTGATCTCTGTGGCTAGCGGTCCCAACATGGTCCACATCATAAAACTAAAATCGAAATACAAAAAGGCGGCGAACAGCGTCGGCCAATGCCCCTCTTTTTTTAGATCTCCGAATTTCATACCATCTCCTAATCAAGATTTATTTATCTGAAATAATTGTAGTCTAGGATGGGGGTTGTTTCGTCGTTATGAATGATTAAAATTTAATCACTCATTGGCAATCGATTGCAACTCATAATAAATACAGATATTTACAGTTCAAAACTTGACAATAAGTATTATTTATAGGTAAAATACTGTAATTAACAGTTAACTACTATAGGATAAATCATGAATATAACGATCGTCAATTTTAAAGGGGGTGTGGGAAAATCGATGATTGCCCATCAGCTCATCAGCGGTTTCGGATTTGAAGGGTGCGAGATCGATCCCTACGGATCACTTTCGGAACGTATCCCGGGCAAAGTAAACCGGATTGATATTCAAGAAAAACATCTTCCGCAACCGGACGTAGAAACGGTATTTGACTTTGGAGGGTTTGACGATGTAAAACTCGATCAGGCGATTGAATACTCCGATTTGATCATTATTCCATTTATACCGACACTCGAGACCATTCAAGGAACCGTAGACACGTTGGTTCGGGTTGCATCGGCGAATAAAGCAATCATGATGGTGCCGAATATGAGCCAAAAAGAGAATGATATCAGTGATGCTAAATTTGTGTTCGAAGAGACATTGGGGTTCGAAGTGGAGATGTTTCCAATCCCGATGAGCGTTGCGCTGCAAACGGCGATCAATGAGAATAAATCGATTTTGGAGCTCTCTGAACAAGGAGGGATCAAAGCGTATGCCTACAAGAAAAGCGCCAATCTCTTTCGCGAATTGCATGCAAAAATTCGAGAATATGAAAATTAATAAACAGTTATTTACAGTTTAAAAGGTACTAAAATGGAAGAGACTCCAAAAGAGAATAAATTCGCCAAACGGGTAACACAGCGCTCCCTATCGACCCACAAAGCGATCCAGACCGCCAAGCACCCGGGAGGAAGACCTAAAAAATCGGATGAGCACAAACAGAGCGAAAAAGTGTTTTTGACCCTGACAAAGAGTGAAAAAGAGAAGATTGATCTGTATGTTGAACGGACAGGGGAATCCATTGCAGGGGCAATACGCCGTGCGATCAAAGAGATGGGGATGATTTAGGCGCGTCTATGAGCTTTTAAGTCCGAATATGCAACAATCTTTATTAATTTTTTGAAGGCCTTTTGATGAAAAATAAATCTCCTGTTTCTGTCTGTTTATTCCCCGCTGCCGGTTATGGCACCCGTTTTCTCCCTGCAACCAAAGCGATGCCAAAAGAGATGCTGCCGGTATTGACCAAACCGCTGATCCAGTACGGGGTTGAAGAAGCGATGGATGCCGGCATGCGGACGATGGCGATTGTCACGGGACGAGGGAAGCGGGCGATTGAAGATCATTTTGATGTCAGCTATGAACTCGAGCATCAAATACAAGGGACAGCCAAAGAGAAACAGCTGGCCGATATTCGTCATATTATCGACAAATGTACCTTTTCATACACCCGCCAAATCGAGATGAAAGGGTTAGGGCACGCTATTTTAACGGGAGAAACCCTGATTGGCAATCAGCCGTTCAGCGTTATTCTCGCCGATGATTTATGCGTTAACGATGCGGATGGTGTTCTGTCACAGATGGTGGAACTGTATAAAACCTATCAGTGCTCGATTGTCGCGATTGAAGAGATCGATCCCAGTCAAACCGATAAATACGGGGTTATAGCGGGTGAGGAGATCGCACCGGGCATTTATCGAGTCTCTACGATGGTCGAAAAACCCTCTCCTGCTGATGCGCCGACAAACCTTGCGATCATCGGACGCTATATTCTCACTCCCGATATTTTTGAGATCCTTCGACATACCAAGCCGGGCAAGGGGGGAGAGATACAAATTACCGATGCCCTAATGGAGCAAGCCCGTGCGGGGAAGGTTATTGCCTATAAATTTTCCGGAAAACGGTATGACTGCGGCAGTGTGGATGGGTATGTTCAAGCAACGATTGAACTCTATGAAAAAGAGAAACACAATCTGTAGGTTAGAAATCAATCGTATCGCGATCGCTGAGGACCCTGCCGCTATGGCGGAGCAATTGCATCGCATCCAGTTCCTGAAGGATAGCGGGAGCAAACAGCGTTTTTAGATGCATCGCATACACCGTAAAATCGGAGCGTTGGCATTGCTGCAGCTCGCTTTCTAGCAGCAAAGGGGTGAGATGCTTGCTCTCCTGGGCCAATTTGTCAAAATTTGAGGGAAAAGAGACCTCGATAACAAGTGTATGGATGTGAGGGTTTTGGTCTAACAGTTCCCAGATACGGGGACATTTATAGGTATCGGCGGTAAACAGTATCCCGGAGCCGTTTTTTTCGATCATATAGCCGCAGCTTCCATCCGTATGGTTGGTTTTAAATGGGGTAAGCGATACGTCATCGATGGTGTAGGTACATTCAGGGTGAATTTCAATCAGTTCGATTGTTTTATCGGCATGACCGATAAGGCTTATTTCTTCAAAATTGGGCCATATTCGGTGATTAAAGATGAATTGGCGTAAATCATTCAGGGTCTCTTTAAGTCCATAAATTTTGAGGGAAATAGATTGCTGGGTAACAAATAAGTCAGCCAGAAAAGGAATATCGATAATGTGATCAAGATGGGAGTGGGTTAAAAAAATATGCTGAACCGTGAAAATATCATCTCCGAATGCATTGATAAGATTACCCGCATCGATGACACAGTGCTTTGAAACACGTACACACGTCGTTCCCTGATCCGGTGTTCGTGTTCCGCTGGTACCTAAAAATTCAATTTTCCCCATCTTGCCCTACCGTGTCAGTGATATTTAATTATAGTATAACGAATATTAATGAAGCTTTTAACTGTCAAATAATTTCACGATTAGCAGACTAATAGATAAAAATCGGTCCATGGAGCATCGTTAGGGTTCATTCCCGTTATGAATTACAAAAATGATTATTTTTTAACCACTTATGTAGCAAAACGGTAATCTTATTATTTTATGATATGTTTTATGAAACCGATACGAACTCCCTTTTTCTTTTTGTTAACGGTGTGGATACTCATCGTATTCGCAAACCAATGTAATGCAAAAGATTTGTCGACACAGGAACTGGCTTCTTTAATCCGACCGATTGAACCGTATGCGATGCAATACGGAAGCGGAAATATCACAGCGTATGTGTTTATTGATCCGAAATGCCCTCATTCCAGAGATTTTATATCGATGCTCTATGAAAATGAAAAGATGAGAGGTATCTATCATTATTACATTTTTTTCTATGAACTCAAACGGTTTAAATCGCACAAACTTATTGGAACGATTTATACATCTCCTACCCCTTTGCAAAAAACACTCGAAGTGATGGTGGGCGGTAAAAAGATGGACGAAATGAAATCATTATCGGCAAAAGTGAATGAACAAATCGGTGCTATTGAACAGGTAGCTAAAACAATCGGCATCAAAAAACGCCCTTATCTAATCATTGCAAAAGAGTGGAATTAAATTATGTATTATCATACGCCAAACGTATCTTCCTATGTCCGATATATACGCCGGTTTCGGGTCTTGATCCTTTTGTTTTTTGTTTCCGTCGCGGCCTTGGCTGTTTTCTTTGTTCGACCGGAACTGGTCTCTTCCGATACCCTTTTTTGGCTCAGTGAATCCAAAGAACTTCAAAAAACACGCTCTAATGATTATGAGACGGCCTATGTCGGCTGTTTGAGTGTTGATGTTGAACACTTTGACAATGAGGCTAAGAATGTTTTAATGGCGATTCAATCCGAACTGGAATATCGTAAGGATATTAGCCGGGTTGAATCTCTTTTTTCGTCTTATCGTATATATAATGATGGAGGGGCTGAATCGGGATTGGTCAGAGCAATACCGATTCATGAGTTGAGCGCACAGCGTGTCGTCGGATTTGTATCCTCGTTTAGAGAGCCGTATCAACGATTTGTTAATGAGGATTTCACCCGTTTTAATTTTATTATCCATTCCGAAACACCGATTGAAATAGCCGATTTGTCGATTCCCTATGCGCATCAGTATTCTGAACCCTCAACCGTAGCGGGGAGAGATGATTATCTGGGATACGCCATCATCTTTATGATGGTGATTATAGTGATGTCCCGATGGCTATTTAAAAACTATCTTGCTGCGTTTGGGGCATTGAGTGTCACGGTATTGACGTTAATCCTTACGTTTGCTGCGATTCAGCTTATCACGGGGAATCGTCAAATTCATATTGCCATGACTTTGATGGTTGTCAGTATTTCCATTGGCCATTTCCTCTATTTTTATTACCGTTGGCATGTTTCACAGTTTAAAAATGACCCTATTGAAGCGATGGAGAAAAGTATCGATCGCAATTTACAACCGGCATTATGGACGCTTCCGGTTTTGGCGATCAGTTTAGGCTCCTTGTTGTTTACCGATTCACGCATTATTACGATGCTCAGCTTGAGTTTAATGATTTCATCGGCGTTTGCGTATTTGATCAACGTTACGTTCTTGCCGGCGTTGTTGAGCTATTTTGTGGCAAAACACCCTCGTATCGGGTTTGCAAAAATGTGTTACGCCTTTGCGAATCGTGAAATTCACTACAGCCCTAGACTGCTAAACCTATTTATAATGATAACGGTTTTGATCACTGCCGTGACGATATTCCGTTTTAGTACGGGAAATATTGGCATGTTTGATACCCGTGTGGATCAAAAAACGATTACACTCAAAGTCCCTTTTGAAGAGATTGATTTAACGATGCTGCAAAAACTGCAGGAGTTTGAAACCGACCTGCGTACGGAAAATAAAGGGATTAAAAAAGTTGATTCGATTCGGAATGTCCTCAATCAACTCGATATGGCCAAGTCCTCTCAAAGCCCAATCGATGAGCAAAGAGTCCTTCAGGCCCTTTTCTTCCTAGAACTGTATGATATGGAAAAAACCTATTTGGACGACACGGCGCTCAATATTACGCTCACCCTTGATAATGCAGACCATTCGGCCATCATCCGATGGTTGAAAGAATATAAGAAACTCCCTCTTTATTTCACTGATATGGAAACCCTCTCGGAGAGTGCTAAAATGGATAAGCGCGTCTTGCTGGCATCATCGCTCTTTTCGGCGTTGGTGATGATCGGTATCGTGATGGGGATAATATTCCGTTCGTTTAAAATCGGAGTCATTGGATTTATTGCGAATGCGATACCTGTCGTTTGGTTCGGCCTGTTTATGATTCTATATGATTTGGCGCTGGGGATTGAAGCTTTGATCGCGATGACGATATCGGTCGGACTCACCTCCGATACGATTATCCATTTCGCGTATAAATATTTTCGAAGCCGCTATTTTGGACGGACCAAGAAACATGCACTCGAAATTATGTTTTTTTATGCCGGTGTTCCTGCGATGGTAGGAGCAGGAGTCCTTATGGGTGTTTTTGCATTATTGACCCTGACACAGCTGGATACGTTAGTCCTAATCGGAGGGTATGGAGCGGTGCTGATGCTTATATCCTTAATCACCGATTTATTTGTACTGCCCGTTTTGCTCTTGGCATTCGATCAACGAAGAGACTATCATGCTACCATCCGGCACTAAACGGATAAAAAAAGTGTAATAAAATCGCACTCTTGAGGCTGTTGTGAAAATTCTTTTTCTCAGCTCTTGACTTCTTTTATATTTTCCCCTATAATTCCCGTCCACAAACGCTGATAGGCCTTGAGTTAAGACCTGAGTTTGAGTTTGCGATCATTGAAAACTAAGCAGGTTAAACGGTTTGAGCGATGCTCGAATACGTTGACCTATAATGTCAACACAATA
>DASUMY010000130.1:0-2041 GCA_036277435.1 Sulfuricurvum sp. | reverse complement strand
AGTGTAATACCCCCAAACTTAAATCACAAAGTTTTCTAAAACAATATTGCAATAACCCCACAACTTGTGTAAAAAGCGTATTGTTCGATAAAATGGCAGAAACAAAAGGGATATTATGGAATTTCATATCGATGCGACTTGCGGCAAAGCACGCGCGTGTACTATCACGACGGCTCATTCAACCATACAAACCCCTATTTTCATGCCGGTAGGGACGGTGGGTTCCGTAAAAGCGCTCGATATGGCCGATATGACCGATATTCTAGGATCCCAAATCATTCTGGCCAATACGTACCACATGTACCTGCGCCCGGGTGATGAAACGGTAGCCAAGCTGGGAGGATTACACGGGTATACGACCTACCCTAACAGTTTTTTGACCGACAGCGGCGGTTTTCAGGCATTCAGTCTGAGTGATATCTCCAAACCGACCGAATCAGGGATCGAATTTCGTTCCCACATCGATGGTTCAAAACATTTTTTTACCCCGGAAAAAGTAATCGATATTCAAAACAATCTCAATAGTGACATCATGATGATTCTCGATGATCTCGTTGCGCTGCCGGCCACCCAGGAGCGGATCAAAACATCGATTGAACGGACGACCCAATGGGCAAAACAGTCCATTGCATATCATCGCCATAACCAATCCAAAGGGATCGGGATCAATCAGAATATTTTCGCCATTATCCAAGGGGGAACCGATTTTAATTTCCGAACCCAGTCCGCAACTGAATTATGCGCCATGGATTACGACGGCTTTGCCATCGGTGGATTAAGTGTGGGCGAAGCCAATCAGGCTATGTACGATACGGTAGAACACACCACACCGCTGATGCCCGAGAACAAACCCCGCTATCTCATGGGAGTGGGAACGCCGGAAGATCTGGTAGAAAATATCGAACGGGGCGTTGATATGTTTGACTGTGTCATGCCCACGCGCAATGCCCGCAACGGAACCCTTTTTACGACATTCGGAAAAGTGAATATCAAAGGGGCCCGTTATAAATACGATTCTGAACCGATTGATCCGGCGTGTGAGTGCTATACATGCCGTCGTTACAGCCGGGCCTATTTGCATCATCTGTTCCGATCCAAAGAGATCACCTATTTCAGACTTGCATCCTTGCATAATCTCCATTACTACCTCTGGCTAGTCGGAGAAGCTCGCAAAGCCATCATCGCCGGAACATTTTCGGAATTTAAAAAGGATTTTTATGCACGCCGTCAAGCCTAAGATGAGCCTCGGAGTCAACATTGACCACATCGCGGTACTGCGCGACGCACGAACAATCAATGATCCGGATCCGCTGATGGCATTGGCGGTTTGCGCTCAAAACGGTGCGGACCAGATTACGATTCATTTACGTGAAGACCGCCGTCATATCCATGATGACGATGCTCAGAAAATCATTGCCTCCTCCCCATTGAGCGTCAATCTGGAATGTTCTATCAATATGGATATTATTGAGATCGTCTGTGCTCTTCGTCCCCACCGCGCGACATTGGTTCCCGAAAAACGGGAAGAGGTGACGACAGAGGGGGGGCTTGATGTGAGAGGACAGTATGATGTTATATTAAATACTATTAGAACTCTCAATCGATCAGAGATCGAGATTTCGCTCTTTATTGACCCCACATTGGAAGCCGTAGAATTGTCCCATAAACTGGGGGCTCAATGGGTAGAACTGCATACCGGTACGTATGCAAACCTCTACGCCATGCGCCATAGTGCCCTTCCCCATTCCCACCATGCGATTGAATCGCTGCGTCTAAGCCGCAGCGAGCTGGATAAACGATTAGAGCAGGCCTATGACGCTATCAAAAACGCGGCAGAGCATGCAGAGAATCTTGGGTTGAAAGTCGCCGCAGGACATGGCCTGAACTACCAAAATGTGACCTCCATTGTGGACATTGACGCCATCACGGAACTCAATATCGGACAAAGTATCATTGCCCGTTCTATTTTTACCGGATTAGCAACTGCCGTGCGAGAGATGAAGGGCCTATGTCAGCGTTAAAACGGCTTGCCATCAGCGTC
>DASUMY010000129.1:0-8878 GCA_036277435.1 Sulfuricurvum sp. | reverse complement strand
GAGGGTCTCCGTCAAGGTTTCAACGCCGTAAAATGCAATATTGGGAATCCGCGCGAGTTTATCCAAGCTGGCTTTGGGAACAATGGCTTTGGTTATCGCCGTTTGATTTGCGAGAGAGAGGATGATGGGATACAGCAGGGTGTTCTCGCTAACCGATCCGTCCAGACCAAGCTCTCCAAAGACATACCAATCCTCTAGCGGTACATCGTTATTCCCCAAGGCAATCAAAACGGCAATCGCAAGGTCAAAATGGGACCCTTCTTTGCGCAGATCGCTGGGGGCCAAATTGATCGTAAGCCGTTTTGGGGGAAACGTGAACTCGTTGCTGAGCAACGCGGATTTTACGCGCTCTTTTGACTCCGTTATGGCCGTATTCGCCATCCCTACGATCGTAAATGCGGGTAGCCCTTTGGTCGCGGTAAATTGTACTTCAACGGTTTTTGCTTCGATTCCTTCGAAAGTTGCACAAAGTAGCTGTTTCATTTTGTTCTGCCATGTTTTTTATAGTCATTGTAGCTAAGAACGTACGGATAGATGAAAATATTGCAATATGCAATATTTCAGGGAGATTATTTTTTTTCTTTGAGAGCTTTTTTGTATTCTTTTTCAAATTTTTTGCGGCGGTTATAGGAAAGTTTTTCGATAAAAAGTTTTCCGTCCAGATGATCCATTTCATGCTGTATGGCGATCGATAAGAGTTCATTGGCTTCCAGAACACATTCGACACCGTGACGATCATAATAGCGAAGGGTAAGCGATTCGTAGCGCTCTATATCTTCATAGAATCCCGGAACGCTCAGGCACCCCTCTTGATAGGTTGTTTTTCCTTGCGGATTCTCGATGACGGGATTGATCACTTCGAGCAGAGCCGTTTTGTCTTGATTGCCCTCTTCGTCGGGAATGCACAGAATGAGTGCGCGAATGGGGTTGGCGACTTGAATGGCTGCCAGGCCGATTCCATTGCTGCTGATCATCGTTTCGTACATGTTATCGAGGAACTGATGCAGTTGGGCATCATACCGCTCAACTTCGGCTGAGCGGGTTTTAAGGAGTTTATCGGGATAGGTGATGATAGGTAACAGCATGCGAAAAATTAATCAATCACAAATGACATAGTGGGCTTTTTGCTCCGTATTGGAAGAGATCATGGCATCAAGTGTGCAGGCCAGCGTCTCTTCGACGGAACGATAGGGATTTAACTCCGAGAGCCCGATCGCAATTTTTAATTGTATCTCTTGTTCTCCGAGAAAAAAATTCGTCGTAGAAACCAATTCATACAAACGTTCAGCGGCACGTTGGGCATTGTTGATGTCGGTATGTTTCAGCATCATCGAAAATATCCCCTCGCCATAGTGCGCCACAATATCGCTTCGTCGTGACGTTTTGAGAAGCAATCGTGCGACAGTACGGACCATGAGCCCTTTGGCTTTTTCGCTATTGATCAGGGCAACGGTTGCATTGGAAAGCTGAACCATCATCAAAGAGCTTTTATGATGAAACTCCCCAATCAGATGAGCCTCTTGGGAAAGTTTGGACATGAGGTACCGTTTATTGTAAACCCCGTATTGGTTGTCAAAAATGGTTTCGTTTTCGACTTGCTTAACGATTTCAGCGGTATCGTTATAGAGATCTTTCATGTGAGAGACCTGCTTCTTTAAAATGCTGCCGAGTTTGGTGACATCGCCGCCAAGGGATGTCAATATGTCGTGAGCGACAGCAAGGGGGGGAGAATTTTTGATCTCTTCACGCCGTTTATCGAGAATTTTTTCCATCAGCATAATGTTTTTATAGAGCGTAGCGCTGAGTTGCAAAATACTTTTAACGGACGAAAACCCTTTTTTGAGTGTTTTTTCGAGTTCTAAATTTTTTTCATCTTCATTGTCTTCTTCGAGTTCTAAAATGGAACCGATTTGACGACGAAGCCCCTCGCTTTTTTCTTCTAAAATGCGGTCAAAATAAAGGGAAAAATTATTAGGAGTAGGGGGAAGATTATCTGAAATGAGAGCATTCAGTACTTCTTTGGAAAAAATTTCCAAATCACTCGTCGGATCACTCAGGTGCCCTGCATGAATCGACTGGCCTTCTTCAAGCCGCGATGCGGCATTGTGCTGATGTATTTCGTCTGAGTGCTCTGCCATGTCTCTACTTTACTTATTTTTCTTCTTTTTCTTTTTGTACAAGTACTTCATCAATGATACCATATTCTACCCCTTCTGCGGCAGACATAAAGTTGTCACGATCGGTATCTTTTTCGAGTTTTTTCACTGTTTGTCCGCAGTTTTTCGCCAAAATTTCATTCAATTCGGCTTTCATGCGTAAAATTTCTTTGGCTTGTATCTCAATGTCCGTTGCCTGACCTTGTGCTCCGCCTAACGGCTGATGGATCATAATACGTGCATGCGGAAGAGCGTAGCGTTTGCCCTTCGTCCCTGAACTGAGCAAGAACGCTCCCATGGAGGCCGCTTGACCGATACATATCGTACAGACATCGGGACGAATGTAATTCATCGTGTCATAAATCGCCATCCCTGATGTGATGACACCGCCCGGGGAGTTGATATAGAAATAGATATCTTTTTGAGGATCTTCGGCTTCCAAAAACAGCAGCTGTGCCACGATGGAGGAGGAAACCTGATCGTTCACTTCGCCGCTGAGCATAATGATACGATCTTTGAGGAGACGCGAGTAGATGTCATAGGAGCGCTCGCCGCGCCCTGTCTTCTCGATGACGTAAGGTATGTAGCTCATTACGCCTCTTTAAATTTGTCGTTAAGCAATTTGCTTAATACGCGATCTTCAATCATTGCCATTTGAATAGCCGGAAGGTATCCTGATTCTTGGTAGTTTTTGTAAACAGCCGCCGGATCCTGACCCATTTGCATCGCTTCAAAATAGATCGTCTGCATCATTTCTTGTTCATTGACCGCGATGTTTTCAGCGCGTGCCAACGCATCGACGATGAAGGTTGCTTTGACGGCACGGCATGCATCTTCACGGAATGTTTCACGTAGTTCTTTTACTTTGTCGGCATTGTCACGAAGTGCTTCGAGCTCTGCTTCGCTCATTTCGCGCGCTTTTTTGTTCAGTGCCATATCGATTTCTTGTTCGACGATGAAATCAGGAAGATCGATCGCGAATGAGGTTACAAAAGTTTCCATCAGGTTCGGTTTGAGTTCGTCATTGTACAAAGCACTCATTGCTTCGCTTTCAAGCTGCTCTTTCACTTTTTCTTTGAGCATATCAAGATTGGCATCCTCGAATCCAGGAAGCATTTTTTTTGCAAGTTCATCGTCAATAGTAACCGCTTCTTTACCTTGGATGGCATGAACTTTTACTTTGAATTGGGCCGGTTTTCCTGCCAGCTTTGCTCCGCCGTAGTTCTCAGGGAAGGTAACATCGATAGTTTTCTCTTCCCCTTTTTTCATGCCGATGACTTGATCTTCAAATCCCGGGATAAACTGACCGCCGCCAAGACGAAGGGAAAAGTTTTCCGCTTTCCCCCCTTCAAATGGTTCGCCATCGACAAACCCTTCAAAATCGATTAACGCCGTGTCACCGCTTACGAGGGCGCGGTCTTCATCGATATTGACTAATGGAGCCTGCGCATTTGCAAGCTCTTCGATACGGGCAAGTACCGCTTCATCGGATGTTGCCGGTTTAACAAAATCAGGAACCATCGCCGCATAGTCACCCAATGTGATGGCAGGACGGGTTGCAATGGTTACTTCGACATCGATACCGTTCTCATTTTTTTCAAATTTTGTGATTTGAGGCTCACCGATGAGGGCATCGGCTGCAATATCCATCAGTTTAAGACCTTCGTTGAGCAAATCACGAAGCGCTTGCGCTTCTGCGTCTTGTACTAAGCGGTCGCCGTATTGTTTTTTGACGGCGCTAAGAGGGACTTTACCTTTACGGAAACCGGCAATTTTAGCCTCTTTGCTGAGCTGGTTGGCAATTTTTTCGATATTTTTATCGATCGTGTTGCGTGTGATCGCTGCGTTGATTTTCGCGTTTGCGGAATTGATTTTATTGGTTGTGATTTGCATTAAATCCCTTTATAACTGGTGTCTCGTTAGAGTAAATGGCAAAAATAATACCCAAAAAGGGTTAAACTATGGCTGAACTAAATCAAAACAAAAGCAAAGGGATGTTAGAGTCACGTAAATATCTTATAGAGTAGGTGTAAATGGCCTCTAACGACCAAGAACATTTTGTAGAAGCGGTAAAAACAATGATCAGCCATGTCGGTGAAGATGTCAACCGTGAAGGTTTATTGAAGACGCCGGAGCGCGTCCTTAAAGCATATGAATTTATGTTTGGCGGATATCAGGAAGATCCGCAAGCAATACTGAATTCGGCGATGTTCTCCAGCAGCAATGATGAAATGGTACTGATTAAAGACATTGAGTTTTATTCCACATGCGAGCATCACCTCCTCCCCATTATCGGTCGGGCGCACATTGCCTATATTCCCGATGGAAAAGTTGTCGGACTCTCAAAAATTCCGAGAGTCGTTGATGTATTTGCACGCCGGATGCAGATTCAAGAACAGCTCACTGAGCAAATCGCTGACGCACTGATGCAATCGATTCAGCCCAAAGGGGTCGCGGTGGTCATTCAGGCCCGCCATATGTGTATGGAGATGCGCGGCGTTCAAAAAATAAGCTCAACGACAACCTCAAGCGCACTTCGGGGGCTTTTCAAGCGGGATGAAAAGACTCGAATGGAATTTTTTAATCTGATTAATTCTCCGGCGGGTAACCGCTACTAATGCGCCTATGCCTCTAAAAGCCCTTCGCGAGCGTCTTGGTTCTTCAAAACTGCATACGGTTTTCGGAACCATCGTCAAAATCAGCCCAACGGTGATGATCGCTGAGGGGTTGCATGTGAGTATTGGGGATACGGTCAGTATGATTTCGGACGTGAGCGGTGCGGAAGCATTGGGCATGGTGAGCGAAGTCGAGCGGAACCGTTTTTTTATCACTCCGTTTCGATTTGTGGAAGGATTTCGTGCGGGAGATAAAGTTTTCACCAATCAAAGCGGCATGGCGATCGAAGTGGGTGAGGGATTGCTGGGACGGGTAGTCGATCCGTTTATGAAACCGATCGACGGGAAAGGGCCCGTTTGGGGCGATCATATCGAACCGATTATCAAAGCCCCCATTGCTGCTATGAAGCGGGGGATGATAAATGAACCGTTTTCGGTCGGCGTCAAAACGATTGATGGATTGCTGACGTGCGGAAAAGGGCAAAAACTTGGTATCTTCGCCGGAAGCGGTGTGGGTAAATCGACGTTGATGGGGATGATTGTCCGAGGATCTCAGGCGCCGATCAAAGTGGTCGCTCTGATCGGTGAACGGGGACGGGAAGTTCCTGAATTTATTGAAAAAAGCCTCGGCGGAAATCTGGAAAACACTGTCTTGGTTGTGGCCACGAGTGATGATTCCCCTCTGATGCGGAAATACGGTGCCTTCAGCGCCATGAGCGTCGCGGAGTATTTCAAATCCAAAGGGCACGACGTGTTGTTTATGATGGATTCGGTGACCCGTTTTGCGATGGCGCAGCGGGAGATCGGTTTGGCGTTGGGCGAGCCCCCGACCTCCAAAGGGTATCCCCCCTCTTCCCTTACGCTGCTGCCGCAGCTCATGGAACGGGCAGGAAAAGAGGAAGGGCGTGGTTCCATCACGGCCTTCTTCACCGTTTTGGTGGAGGGGGATGATATGTCTGATCCGATTGCCGATCAGTCACGCTCTATTTTGGATGGGCATATTCTCCTTTCCCGGGAACTGACCGATTTCGGGATTTACCCTCCGATCCACATCCTCAACTCTGCTTCGCGGGTCATGAACGATATCATTAGCGTAGAGCATTTGACAGCGGCACGACGGTTTCGGCGTCTCTATACACTATTAAAAGAGAATGAGATGCTGATACGCATCGGTGCGTATGTCCGGGGGTCCGATAAAGAACTCGATGAAGCGATTGCTAAAAAAGAGCGGATGGAACTATTCTTATCGCAGGATGCAGCCAGCATCAGCAATTTCCAAGAGAGTATTGATGCGATGATCGAGCTGATGCGGAATTGATCAACGAATCTTAAACCGTGCTAAATATAAAAAACCCTTAAGGTTACTATAACGAGGGTTTCACTATCATCCCAAAAGTTAAACAAGATAAAAATTGTCTTTTATTAAATTCACTTCCTATTAGGAGAGTATCATGCAAGTCTATTTAGACAATAATGCTACCACGATGGTTGATCCTGCTGTCGTTGAGGCGATGACACCGTTTTTTAGCGAAATCTACGGTAATCCGAGCTCGCTTCACCGCTATGGCACGGCATCGCATCCCGCGATTACCAAAGCGATCAATCAAATGTACAAAGCGATTAACGCTTCCGATAAAGACGATATTATTTTTACCTCATGCGCGACTGAAGCGAATAACTGGGTCCTTAAATCGATTTGGACCGATAAGATTCTGCATGGCGAAAAAAATCATATCGTCACGACAGAAATCGAACACCCATCGGTGTTATCTGCGTGCAAATTTTTGGAAGATCAAGGGGTGAAAGTAACCTACTTGCCCGTGAATGATCAAGGGATCGTTGAAGCGCATACGGTACGCAGTTTCATTACGGAAAAAACGGCATTGGTCTCGATCATGTGGGCGAATAATGAAACCGGGATGATTTTTCCGATCAAAGAGATCGGTGAAATCTGTAAAGAAAAAGGGGTCCTTTTCCATAGTGACGGCGTTCAGGCTGTCGGTAAGATCCCGGTTGATATGCAGGATGTTCATGTTGATTTTATGTCGATGTCTGCCCATAAATTTCATGGCCCAAAAGGGGTCGGAGCATTGTATATCCGTAATTCTCAACCGTTGACTCCGTTGTTGCACGGCGGTGAACATATGGGGGGACGCCGTTCCGGTACGCTGAATGTTCCGTACATTGTGGGAATGGGAAAAGCGATTGAACTGGCCACCGAGGATATCGAAGCTAAAATGGCCTCTATCCGTGCCAAGCGTGACCGTCTTGAGGATGCATTACTTTCAGGGCTTCAAGATGTTTTCACCGTCGGTGATCGCAATAACCGTACTCCTAACACGATTTTGATCTCGATTCGCGGGGTTGAAGGTGAGGGGATGTTGTGGGATTTGAACAATGCCCTTATCGGTGCATCGACCGGATCCGCGTGTGCGTCGGAAGACTTGGAGGCGAACTCGGTTATGCTCGCAATCGGTGCAGACAATGAGTTGGCCCATACGGGGATTCGTTTGAGTTTGAGCCGTTTTACGACCGATGCCGAGATTGATTACGTTATCGAACGTTTTGAATCGGCCGTTGCACGGCTGCGTGCTATTTCAAGCTCTTATGCAAAAGTTCAACCTACTCCCGGCGGCGAAGCCGGTGAATGTCACATACACCATTAAAGGATACCACTATGGCAAAAAATGATCTATTAGGCGGATCTCTTTGGGATCAGTACTCTAATAAAGTAACAACATTAATGAATAACCCGAGCAATCAGGGTGAAATCACGCAAGAAGAGTGTGATACGGCAGGGCATAAACTGATCGTTGCCGATTTCGGAGCAGAGAGCTGCGGCGATGCCGTACGTTTGTACTGGGAAGTAGATCCGGCCAATGATACGATCGTAAAATCGAAATTTAAAAGTTTCGGATGCGGTACGGCGATTGCCTCTTCGGACATGATGGCGGAACTTTGTATCGGCAAAACGGTTCAAGAAGCGGTTAAAATCACGAACATCGATGTGGAGATGGCACTTCGTGATGATCCGGAAACCCCTGCGGTTCCACCCCAAAAAATGCACTGTTCGGTTATGGCCTACGACGTTATCAAAAAAGCGGCAGGACTATACTTGGGCGTTGATGAGTCAAGCTTTGAAGATGAGATCATTGTGTGTGAATGTGCCCGTATCAGCTTGGGAACACTTCGCGACGTGATCAAACTCAATGATCTTAAAACGATTGAGCAAATCACCGATTACACCAAAGCGGGCGGTTTTTGTAAATCGTGTATCAAGCCGGGCGGCCATGAAGCGAGAGAATATTACCTTGTGGACATTTTGGCGGATGTACGTCGTGAGATGGATGTCGAAAAAATGCAAGCGGCGGCTGATGCAGGAAGTCACGGTGATTTCGAAGGTATGACATTGGTTCAAAAAATCAAAGCCATTGACAGCGTTATCGATGAGAGCGTTCGTCAATTTTTGATCATGGACGGCGGAAATATGGAAGTTATCGATATCAAAGATTCACCGGATTATATCGATGTCTATATCCGTTATTTGGGTTCATGCTCAGGGTGTGCCAGTTCAACGACAGGTACGTTGTATGCGATTGAATCAACACTCAAAGAAAAACTTTCTTCTAAAATCCGCGTTCTTCCCATTTAACTCCTCTTCGTACTTTTCTGTTTAGGCAGAAAAGTAGGTTAGAAATTTTTATCAAACCAATCGGCAACTTGACTACGGATCGTGTGGCGTAACTGGATACCGGCAATGAAATTGCTGCGCTGTGCTTTATTCAGCAGCGTGACGAGAGCATTGCGCCGTTTGGAGAGAAACGGATGATCGATTTGCCCTGAATCCCCCATAATAACGAGCCGTGTCTCTTCTCCCATGCGCGTACCGATCAGTTTTAGTGATGCATTGGTCATATTTTGTGCTTCATCGATGATAACAAATTTTCGAGATACGGTAGTTCCCCTCATATGGGCAATATCCATCGCTTCGATGTTATATTTTTTCATAAACAGTTCGGTTGCATTTTCCCGTTTGGGAGAGTTGATCGTCCCGGTAAATTCGACACGTGCATCGATGGAATATTTGCTTTGGTGCTCGATCGTAAA
>DASUMY010000128.1:0-2444 GCA_036277435.1 Sulfuricurvum sp. | reverse complement strand
CAACTGCTTGGGAGCGCTCTGTGTCATCAGCTGCTCCAGCCGATCCATTTTGCGGTAAAGCTCCACCATCAAATACAGCATAGCCGGATCGCTTTCAGCGACGTCCCCTCTGGCTTTTGCAACGCGCAGCCATTGCCCTATGGAATCATCATCGGCATCGCTGATTTTGATGAACTCTTTTTCGAATTCATCCGGATTGACGTCCGCTTTGTCAAAAGTAATCTCCAACGACGCTTCTACTAAACGTACATCACTCATCCTATCACCTTATCCACAATAATACATCCAAAAAATACAAAGCCCAAATAGCCGTTAATCGTAAAAAAAGCCCGATCTATTTTGGTAAAATCGAGCCGGACCAAATAATGTTCATATCCCAACATAAGGATCGAAAACAAGATGGCCAATTGCGCTGCCGTCCCCAAAGCGGCTTCGACCACGAACAGGCCCCAAAAAAGGACGGTCAAGAGGTGAAAAAGAAGAGAGAGCCGAAGGGTTATGCGACTACCGTAGCGCGAGGGGATAGAGTGCAATCCATTCGTACGGTCAAACTCCATATCCTGCAGCGAGTAGAGCAAATCAAATCCCGCTACCCAGAACACAACCCCTATAGAGAGTAAAACGGACCATATCGGAACGGTTCCATCCACGGCAATCGCACCCGCTATCGGAGCCAGCCCCAAAGAGATGCCCAAAACAATATGGGCCATCGAACTAAACCGTTTAAAATAAGAATAGCTAAAAAGGACCAGCAATACCGGCAGACTGACATAGAATGCCACATCATTGACAAAATAAGCGGCTGCCATAAATACCAAGGCATTGACGGCGGTAAATACCGCAATGGAAAAAGGGTTTAAACGGCCATCGACACTTGGTCTGCCCGCCGTACGGGGGTTGTGGGCGTCGAATGCGCGATCCACATAGCGATTAAATCCCATCGCCGCATTGCGGGCACTGACTGCCGCAACCGCACCCAGCAGCAACAGTTTAAATCCGAACCATCCATCCGCAGCAACGACCATCGCAGTAAAAATAAAAGGGAGTGAAAATATCGAATGTTGAAACATTACGAGTTCGTTAAGATCTTGAAGCCTTTTTACCAGTCGTTTCACACCGTCCCTTTTCATCCGTAAATGTTATTTATTTTATCGTAATTTATCTTTGAAGGGACCTTTATCCAAGCTCCGTCTCCCCCGTAGGGTATAATGTCACCTATGAAACAGTTGGCAATTATCGGTTCTACCGCTTCTGGCAAAAGCGATTTGGCATTGGCACTTGCGACTGAGTACAATGCGGTTATTCTCTCCATTGATTCACTGAGTATTTATCAGGATATTGATATTGCTTCTGCCAAACCATCCAAGAACGAGTTAGCGCTCGTTACCCATTTTGGCATCAATGCTCTGCGGCCGGATGAGACCGCCAGCGTTTTTACCTTTATCGATGAATACCGCCGGGCCGTTGAGCATGCGCAACAGCACCATAAAAACCTCCTCATTGTCGGAGGAAGCAGTTTTTACCTAAAAAGCATGGTGGATGGGCTCTCCCATGTCCCCCTCATTAGCGAATCGGTTAAAGTTCAAACAGCACAGATGCTGAACGATCCCGAAGAGGCCCATCGTCTTTTGTCAGCCATTGACCCGAATACCATGGCCGGTATTCATCCAAGCGATCGCTACCGAATCGAAAAGATGCTGCATCTGTATCTTCAAACACAGACACCTCCCTCCCAATGGTTTGAACAGCATCCGCCGCTCCCTATTATTGAGCAATGCCCTATTCTCAATATACAAATGAGTCGGGATGTATTGCGTCAACGTATAGCGATGCGAACCGATAAAATGATACAGTCGGGATTGATTGATGAAGTGGCCGAATGCGAGCGTCTTTACGGACGTGCTCCTAATAGCATGAAAGCGATCGGTATGATTGAAACCCTGAATTATTTAGACGGAAAGATACGCAAACATCAACTTCATGAGCTTATTTCCACCCATACGGCACAACTGGCAAAGCGGCAGCAAACTTTCAATACGCATCAATTTTCCCTATGCGCCTCCGGAAGCGCAGAGGAGCTGATGCCCATTGCCGTAAAACTGTTAGAGCAATCCTAACGCGTCTTTAGCCAGTTTTCCCCATGCCGACCCTTTATTGGCTTTGATGCTCGCATCGAAAGCTGCTTTCGCTTCCTTTATTCGTCCCATCGTCATCTCTAATGAGCCGACAAGATATTTTTGCCGGGAGCGTTGTTCAGCGGTGAGCTTCCGGCCATCCAAACTTTTGAGTATTTGCAGCGCATCTTTGTTTTTATCCTGGTTCATCAACGATTGCGCAAGGGTAAATTCGATAAACGGAGATTGGGTATAGGTTTTCGTCCGTCCTTGCAATGCCGTCACTTTTTGCGCGTAGTTTTGAATCATCGCATCATCTTTGCGTTTGAG
>DASUMY010000127.1:0-10998 GCA_036277435.1 Sulfuricurvum sp. | reverse complement strand
TTTTGCATTTCCGCCATTGAGGGTAATCAGACGTGCGATGTTCTTATCGGAAAATCCTTCGGTTTTAAGACGGCGAAGTTTATTTTCATCCTTAAGGACAGCCGCCGTAATGGTGGACTCTTGCGCTACAATCTCTTCAATCTGCGTGAGGAACCACGGATCGATTTTTGAGAGTTCAAAGATATCGCTGCGGCTTAGCCCCATGCGGAACCCTTGAGCAACATAGAGGATACGCTCTGCATTCGGACGGCGGATTTCGTGTTTGACCAATTCCAAATCACCATCAATCGGATCAAATCCGCATAGTCCTGTTTCAAGAGAGCAAAGGGCTTTTTGAACTGATTCTTTGAACGTGCGTCCGATGGCCATTGCTTCACCGACCGATTTCATACTGGTGGTGAGGGTTGATTCTGCTTCGGGGAATTTTTCGAACGTAAAGCGCGGTACTTTGGTAACGATATAATCGATCACCGGTTCAAATGCAGCAGGAGTTCCCGTAATGTCGTTGGTGATTTCATCGAGGGTAAATCCGACGGCCAGCAAGGTTGCTACTTTGGCAATCGGGTATCCGGTTGCTTTCGATGCGAGGGCAGATGAACGGGATACGCGCGGATTCATCTCAATAACGATCATGCGGCCGGTCTCCGGATTAACGGAAAACTGAACATTAGATCCACCGGTATCGACACCGATTTCGCGTAAAATAGCAAACGAAGCATCACGCATACGCTGATACTCTTTGTCGGTTAGGGTTAATGCGGGAGCAATGGTGATAGAATCGCCCGTATGAACTCCCATCGGATCGAAGTTTTCGATGGAACAGACGATGATACAGTTATCGTTACGGTCGCGAATAACTTCCATTTCGTATTCTTTCCAACCAAGAAGGGACTCTTCGATCAAAATTTCGGTGATCGGACTTTCATCCAATCCGCGCTGCGCGAGCAACTTGAATTCATCGATGTTGTAGGCAACTCCGCTTCCGCCGCCGGCAAGGGTATAGGATGCACGGATAATAATCGGGAATCCAATCGCTTCGGCCGCGGCCATTGCCTCATCCATGTTGTAGGCGTAGCGTGAAATAGGGAGGTCCATTCCGATTTTAATCATACACTCTTTAAACGCTTGACGATCTTCCCCTTTTTTAATGGCGGAAGGGTTGGCACCTAAAAACTCAATCCCCTCAAGCATCCCTTGCTCGTGCATGAGCATGGCGGCATTTAGCGCGGTTTGTCCACCCATCGTTGGGAGAATAGCATCGACCTTTTCGTCTTTGATAATTTGAGCAATGATTTCAGGTTTGATAGGTTCAATGTAAGTGCGGTCGGCAAACTCAGGGTCAGTCATGATAGTTGCCGGATTGGAGTTGATCAAAACAACACGATACCCTAACTCTTTCAGGGTTTTTACCGCTTGTGTTCCCGAATAGTCAAATTCGCACGCCTGACCGATGACGATCGGGCCCGATCCGATAAGGAGTATGGTTTTGATGTCGTCGCGTTTTGGCATTAGGTTCCCTCGTCAGAAAAATTTGTTAATTATAGGGAAAAGGCACTTAAAATCCGATTATTAGAGTTCGTAACAGCCGCATTTGCGAAGAAAAAGAGGGCTTTTGAAAGCAAACGCTAACAGCGCTGCATCGGAGGGGAAACGCTAAACTTTATTTCATGAAAGAAAGTTTAGCGAAGCTTGGTAATGACGTGAAAATAGGCAGGTTTTTTAGCATAAAAATAGGGCTCGACGACGGCACTTTGGTAACCGCTGGCTTCGGTGATCGAGATGACTTTCCCTACTTGAAGGCCCGATAGAAAAATTTGATCCAAACCGGAGGTGGTGACTTCATCGCCAATAGCGATCGGAATCCATTTGGGGATAAAATCAACGACTAAAAGGCGTTCATTATTGCCGCGAACGATGCCCGGCGCCATCGAATTTCCAACCGAAACAGCATAGGTGCTTTTGAGATCCCCATTCAGCAGTGCCATAGGACGATTATGGTTAGCAACGACGATGCCCGCGGTATATCCTCTATACAAGAGACCATACACTTGTTTGGGATTGAAATGATCCATCTGCAGCCATAGTTTATGGGGATCTCCCATACGAACATAGGATATGGCACGTACCAAATCAATCGAAGGGAGCGTTTTGATCGAACTGTTCTGTTCATGAAGCAAATTGCGATACTCGTCGGCAACTTGGTGCATCGTCAACAGCTCGCGCTCATAATAGCGATTTTGACGCTGGAGCTGAATAATCGTATTTTTTTGATCGATATGCTCTGTAACCGTCTGTTGGAATCGTTCGATTTGGTTGAGATAGGCAAGCTTGATGGCGGAGGAGAGTTTCAGAAACGGGGATTGTAAAAATGGACTAAAATAAAGAGCAGCACTCACGCATCCGATGAAGAAAAGTGTGAGTGTGAAACGCTGTTTATTCATTATCAAAAAGTTCGTGGAGTTGGTCGATCTCTTCTAACGCACGTCCGGTACCTCGCGCAACGCACAAAAGCGGCTCATCCGCGACGTATACGGGGATTTTAATGGTTTCGGATAGGAACTTGTCAAGCTGACGGATCAATGCACCGCCGCCCGTCAGGATAACTCCGTTGTTGACAATGTCTCCTGCTAAATCGGGAGGCATGTTTTCGAGAACATCCCGTACCGCTTCTAAAATTTCTTTGAGAGGGTCACGCATCGCTTCGCGTGCATCTTCGCTGCTGAGTTCGAGTGAGGTCAATAATCCTTCCACTTGGTCACGCCCGTTGACAATCATTTTCAGCTCTTGCGCCAAAGGCATCGCCGTACCGATATTGATTTTGATATCTTCCGCGATACGCTCGCCGATAAGAAGGTTGTATTTGCGTTTGACGTAATCCATGATAGCGCGGTCAATTTTATCTCCTGCCACACGAATCGAGCGGCACAGTACCAAACCGCCCAAAGAGATAACACCGATCTCGGTGGTTCCCCCTCCGATATCCACGATAATATTTCCCTTCGGTTCGCGTATATCGATTCCGGCACCGATAGCTGCCGCCATTGGCTCATCAATCAGATAAACTTCACGCGCACCGGCACTCATCGCCGATTCGCGAACGGCTTTCCGTTCTACTTGGGTCAATCCGTACGGGATACAGATGATAATGCGAGGGCTGATGAGGCTGCTTCGACCATGCGCTTTTTCGATAAATTTACGAATCATCTTTTCCGTCATATCAAAGTCGGCGATGACACCGTCTTTCATCGGGCGGATGGCCTTGATATTCCCCGGGGTTTTACCGACCATCTCTTTGGCTTCACGACCGACAGCGAGAACTTTTTGCTGACCGTTTTTTTCGGTTTTTACGGCAACTACGGAAGGCTCATTGATGACGATACCTTTCCCTTTAGAAATAACGAGGGTATTGGCGGTTCCCAAGTCGATTGAAAGATCGTTAGAAAACATTCCGATAAATTTATTAAATAGCATTTTCTATCCTACGCACTTTTTTTGTTGGTTTTTTTAATGTAAACAGGGGTGGAACCCTCTTCAACGACTTCTTTGGTAATGAGTATTTCATATCCCGGATATTCGGGAAGTTCATACATGATATCTCCCATGATCTCTTCGAGGATCGCACGCAAGCCTCGTGCTCCGGTTTTACGGGCAAGCGCTTTCGATGCAATGGCAGCTAACGCTTCTTTTTCAAAGGTAAGCTCAACGCTGTCGATGGCAAAGAGTTTGGTATATTGCTTGATCAACGAATTTTTTGGTTCGGTGAGAATGCGAACCATCTCTTCTTCGGTGATTTTATTGAGCGATGCAATGATCGGCAAACGTCCGATGAGCTCGGGAATTAATCCGTAGCTGACCAAATCATCCGGCTCGACGTTTTCAAAGCTGTCATCAATGTCGGTTGTTGAACGTTTCTCGTGTCCAAATCCCATGACATTATTGCCCCGCTTACGCTCAAGAATTTGACCAAGGCCGTCAAAAGCTCCTCCGCAGATAAACAAAATACCGGAAGTGTCGATTTGAATAAAGTCCTGATTAGGGTGCTTTCTTCCCCCCTTGGGTGGAATGTTGACAACGGCACCTTCGATAATTTTCAACAGGGCCTGCTGTACCCCTTCACCGGAGACGTCTCGTGTGATAGAGCGGTTTTCGCTCATTCGTGAAATTTTATCGATCTCATCGATAAAGACGATCCCTTGCTGTGCCCGTTCGACATCACCGTCGGCCGCTTGAAGCAGTTTGGTCAAAATGTTTTCAACATCTTCGCCTACGTATCCCGCTTCGGTTAAGCTCGTCGCATCGGCTATCGCAATGGGAACATTCAGGACACGGGCAATGGTTTGAGCCATCAGTGTTTTTCCGCTTCCGGTCGGCCCGATCAGTAGAACGTTCGATTTGGCGATTTCGGTTTCATCCTCTACCAAATGGCGTTTAAAGATACGTTTGTAGTGGTTGTATACAGCTACCGATAAGAGTTTCCGTGCACGCTCTTGTCCAATGATATATTGTCCCAAGAAGAGGTTGAGCTCTTTTGGGGTCAATAACTCGGTATGAGCCGTTTGGGCAGCATCAGACGCGGCAGCATCATTGTCCCCAAACATGATTTTATACGCGGAAAACACACAGTTTTTACAGATATAAACCGCTGCACCTGCAATCAGCGGATTATGTTCGGTTTCTTGCGCTTCACAAAAGCTGCAATGGCGATGGATCATCCTTGAGTCCTTTCATAAGGGATACCCCGTTTGGTATTAATGATAAACGTACACATATTTTTGACGTACTCACTGGCGGCATTGTCCAAAAGTGCCGCAGCGGTCTCTTGAAGCGGTTTGCCCGATTCAAACAGTTCACGGTATGCGTTTCGCAGAGCATCGATATCACTGCGCTCAACGTGGCGGCGAAGGCCGTTGAGATTGAGACCGCGCAAGACGGCACGGTTCCCTTCGACCAAACAGTACGGCGGTACATCCTGTGAAAGTGCCGAAGCTCCTGCAACCATGGCGTAATCACCGATTTTGACAAACTGGTGAATCGGGGTCATTCCGCCGATAACGGCATAATTCCCCATTTCGACATGTCCTGCCAGTGTTGCGGCATTGGCTAAAATACAGTGGTCTCCGATAATAACGTCATGCCCTAAATGGACATACCCCATAAACAGGTTATGGGACCCAACAACGGTTTTTCCGCCCCCTCCGGCAGTTCCGGGATTGAAAAGGGTAAATTCACGAATTTTATTGTGATCACCGATGATGAGTTCGACCTCTTCTCCGGCGTATTTTAAATCTTGCGGGATGGAGCCCAAAACCGCATGGGAAAAAATATCATTGTATTCGCCGATGGTTGTATTGCCGTAAATACAGGCACCTTGCGCGATTTTGGTCCCTTTGCCTATTTTAGACTTGCCTGAGATAAAACAAAACGCTCCGATTTCAACATCGTCTGCGATTTGTGCCCCTTGTTCAATAATGGCGTGAGGAGAGATTAAGCTCATAGTGACCTACTTGTCTACGATCATGGCTTTGAGTTCGGCTTCAGAGACAAGGGTGTCATCAACGTAGGCTTTTCCCTCTAAAACCCAAATAGAGCCTTTATGTTTGATAACGCCCATACGGTATTCCAAACGGTCACCCGGGCGGACCGGTGCACGAAATTTTGCACCGTCAATGCTCATGAAATAAACGACTTTTCTGGCGGCTTCTTCTTCGGTCATATCCATGCTTTGAAACGCTAAAATACCGCCTGCTTGGGCCATTCCCTCGAGAATCATAACACCGGGATAAATCGGGTGGCCGGGAAAATGACCTTCGAATATTTGTTCACCAATGGTGACGTTTTTGTAGCCGATGAGGGATTCATTGGGAGTTAAGTCGGTTACTCTATCGACAAGAAGAAAAGGAAAACGGTGGGGTAAAATTTTTTGTATTTGAACGACATCTATCATTTTTAAAAACACCTTGGTTAAATAAGTCGCCCAATTTTATCGTAAAAACAATTAATCAATAATTATAAGTTTTTCTCTCGTGTCATCGTAGGTTTTTGTCTCTAAGGTAAGGGTGATTTTGGAGGAGGGGATTTCATCAACGACGATGATTGCGGAGGTGTTAAACCCGCTTCCTGCAAGGTGAGATCGAAGAGCAATCTCAGCCTCGAGAGCAGGGGGGCTGAACATCAGTTCACGGGTATTTTTATACGATAATGAGGTAAGTGCATTGAACGTTTGTAACGTAATAAAGCGTACCTCTTCACGGTTGAGAAAAAACTGACCGTTGAGCTCGAAATCTATTTTCCCCTGTGTCGAGGTACGGTTGATTGTCGAGTAGAACAGGAAGTAGGAAGGGATAATCGTATCACCGGCCCTTACGGAAGCGTTCAAAAGACGGTAGTTTAAAAACCGCTCTTTAATTATACGGTACGGAATGTTCTGATCTTCAAGGTCGATGCGACGGGCATACAGTTCAAGGCGCTCTTCGATCGATGCGGGAAGGATTTGTCGGGATATAGGGGAAAACATCTCATCCATCAACCGGTGCTGCTGATCGCGCTGCATGGTAAGGCCGAAAATACATCCGCAATAATCCTGACGGTAGAGCTGTTCTTCTTTGCTCACCCGGGATTGATCGTTCGTCCCGCCGTTCTTACGGTAATCAAAGGCAACAAACTCCACACCGTGGGAGGCGTGAAAGGCATCGCCCGATTTTTTGAGCTGATCTTGGGATTTTTTGGGGCTGACGAGGAGAGTGGTGGTCATAGACGTTTCACCCAGCTCGAGTGCCTTATGGGCGCTGACTTCGAAACGGCGGTCAAAACAGACTTCACAGCGTGACCCTTTTTCGGGCTCTTTTTCCAATCCCCGGACGGCATCCATCCACGCTTCAAAATCATAAGGTCCTTCGATGAGCTCAATCCCCAGTTTTTTACAGCTGCGTTCTACGTCGAGAAGGCGGAGTTGATATTCGCTGTAAGGGTGGATATTGGGATCATAGAAAAACCCGGTGAGCTTTTCATCGGGGTATTCCTGCTGCAGTTTCTCCATAAAAAAATGGGAATCGACGCTGCAGCAGATGTGGACAAGCATAATTAGTCGCGTGCTGCTAAAATTTCTACTTTTTCGATTGTATCACGCATTTGGATACTGTCAAGAACCGCCATAGATTCAGCATCATCGGATTCGATTCCGCCGAAAACCGTATGAACGCCGTCAAGATGAGGGCAACTTACGAAACAGATGAAGAACTGGCTTCCGCCGGTGTTTGGACCTGCGTGTGCCATAGATAAAGACCCTTTGACATGACGGTGGGTATTGAGCGCGGTTTCACACGGGATTGCCCAACCAGGACCGCCGGTACCGGTACCGTGAGGACAACCGCCCTGTGCCATGAATCCAGGGATTACACGGTGAAAATTGAGGCCGTTATAATAGCCATCGTTGACCAATGCGGCGAAGTTCGCAACGGTGTTAGGCGTTTCGTCATTGTACAATTTGATCCACATAACCCCTTTTGCCGTGGTCATTTTTGCCCATTGATAGCTTGCCATCTCTTCAGGAGTGGGGGTATAGGTTTTAAGTTCTTTGCGTCCGAACATGTAATGATATCCTTCAAGGAATTTTTTGCAATTATAGTCGATTTTTCTTAAGTGAATGAAAGCAGTAGGTTATAATGACTCAATTTAATTTGGAGAGGGTTAACAGTGGAATCTTGGTTACAGCGTCGATGGTCTCGACTCTCTCTACGGGAACTCAATTTTTACACGATTGTATTTATCCTTTTCTTTACCGTTATTTTTTCATCGCTGCTGATCTATGACGAATATCGGGAATTTGTCCACGTATCCTACGCTTCAGCGACCAATATGGATCACGAAAGCCAAAGATTAAAAGGGCAGTTGATTAAGATTATGGTCGAGATTGCTACGTTGGCTCTCATCATATTTGGATTTATTGTCGGTATATCGAAAATTGTCAACAGTATGATTGCGCGGGATATGGAACGTTTTTTGGAGTTCTTTGAGTCGGCGCATGAAAAAGAGATGTGTATTCTTCCGAATGATCTGTATTTCAATGAATTTAAAAAGATGGCGGGGTATGCGAATGAGATGTCCGCGATGATTTATGAGCAAAAAGAGTCGCTGCACACCCTCAATGTTACCTTGGAAGAAAAAGTGCGTCAAAAAACGGCAGCATTGGAAGTAAAAAATTTGGCTCTTGAAGAAGAGAAACAGTTTTCTCAAGAGCTTCTGGGATCGCAAAAGCAGTTTATCCGTTATGCCATCCATGAAATCAATACCCCTCTTTCGGTGATAATGACGAATATTGAACTCTATACGATGAAAGAGGGGCGTAATCGATATCTGGCTAAGATTGAAGCGGCAGTCAAAAACATTTTCAGTATTTATGATGATTTGGGATACTTGGTGAAAAAAGATCAAGTTGAGTATCCGAAACGTTCCATTGCATTGGATGAGTATGTGGAGAGTCGGATCGCTTTTTTTGATGAGGTTGCGCAGCATGCCGGTTTATCGTTCGAATTTAGTTCCGCATGTGCCGGATGTACGATTGATTTCAATGAGACGAAACTGCAACGCATCATCGACAATAATTTGACAAATGCGATTAAATACACTCAGCCGGGTGAAGTGATCCGGATACGGCTGATACGTGAAGCCAATACAATACGCTTTTCGGTTGAAAGCCGATCCGAACGGATTCGAGATACCCATAAAATTTTTGAAGCGTATTATCGTGAGCGGAAAAAAAGCGATGGATTCGGATTGGGGCTGAATTTGGTTAAATCAATCTGCGATGAAGAGGAGGTGACCATCGCCATTACCTCTACGGAAGAACTGACACGATTTGATTATTGCTTTACAGGGGTATCATGAAGATATTATTGCTAGAAGATGAAAAGATGCTCAGTGACGCGATTAGCGAATATCTCCTGACCCTTGGGCATTGTGTTGTGGTGACGTATGATGGTCAAGATGCGATGGAGCGAATCAAAAACGAAAATTTCGATTTATTGCTGCTGGATATTAATGTCCCAAGGCTCGATGGATTGGATTTACTCGAACAGCTGCATATTCTGAAAATTCGTCCCCCCGTGATCTATATCAGCGCTTTGGTCGATATTGAAGGGATTAGCCGAGCGTATGATTTGGGATGCTACGATTATCTCAAAAAACCGTTTCATCTGAAAGAACTTTCGCTCCGAATCGAGAAAGTGATGCAGCGCCATCAGCTCCCCCAAACCCATCTTCGCCTCTCTAAGGGCTACAGCTATGATGTTGAGCGCTCGACATTGCTCTGTGAAAATGAAACACAGCCGCTCACCAAACGGCAATCGCAAATCATTGACCTGTTGGCCCGTAATCGGGGAAGGGTGGTTGATTTTGACCAATTTCGTGATTACGTCTGGGATGAAGAGTATGTAGACAATGCCACGATTCGTGCCGAAGTGAGCCGCTTGAAAAAATCGCTTAAAGAGGATTTCATTCAAAATATTCGTGCGATGGGATACATGATCGATATACCGAAGATGTATTAGTGTTACTTATCTACTCATATCCTTTTTTCTCGTCTTAATAAGGGTACTTACTTGAATTAATTTAGGTATTGCTACGTTCATGCTATGTTTGGGTTTTATGATGGTGGAGTAAGAAACCATAAGGAGCACAGATGAAGCATGTGTTATATCGATCACTTTTAGCATCTATGATGGTATCCAATGCTTTTGCAGCGGATGATTTGGCCGGAATGTTTAAAGAGGGGAAAGCAAGCGGGCAGATTCGCGCTTTTTATATCGATCGGGATTATTCGGGAATTGTTTCTACGCATCGCGATGCTACAGCCATCGGCGGATATTTGAAATACGAAACGGGTGCGTGGAACGGTTTTAATCTGGGTGCGGCATTTTATACGACGAACGGATTGATGATTCGTGACAACAAAGCGACCAATCCGGAAGTTGATCCGACGCTGCTGGGTAAAGATAACGAATCGATCACCTATTTGGGCGAAGCGTATCTCCAATATAAAAACGGCAATACAACGTTTAAAGGGGGACGCCAAAAACTCGATACCCCGATGGCGGGGAGCGATGATGCGCGGATGCTTCCGAACCTTTTTGAAGCATACATGCTGAGCAACACCGACATTACAGATATGACGCTGATGGCGGGACATATCACAAAATTTGCTCAAGGGACGTTTGGACGGGCGTATAACGGCGCAGGCAGCTATGCGGACAAAGTGTTGAGCGTTACCTCGGGCTACTCGATGGTCGATTCCAAAAACTATGTCGGCGAGTTTGTTGATATGGGAACCTCCGCTATCGGTGAGAATACACTCGGGGTGAGTGTTCTTTCGGCTAGCTATACCGCTATTCCTGGGTTGAAACTTCAGCTGTGGGATTATTATGCCCACGATATTCTCAATGCGATCTACGCAGAAGCTTCTTTCGGGTGGTCCTATGCAAGCGGTATTGCACCGTATGTGGCGGCACAATGGATCAATGAACGGGATGTCGGCTCAAATTCAGTTGCCGAGTTGAATAAGATTGAAAGCGATTTTGTCGCAGCCAAAGCCGGGGTAAAAATTGCCAATTTTGACTTTTATGGGGCCGTTTCTCACAACAGCAAAGACGATGATGCGGCGATCAACGGCGGAACGATTACCCCATGGGGCGGTATGCCGGCTTATACGCAAGGCATGGTGACACGTCATCAGTTTATGGCCGGAACGGATACGTGGAAAGTTGCCGCTTCGTATGATTGGAAAGATTACGGAATCAATCTGAACACGGGACTGTTCTATGTCGAATTTGATATGGATCCCTTAAACGGATATTCAACAGCCGGCTATCAAACAACGGCAAGTGAAGCAGGATTCGATATCATATACAATCCGCAAGCCCTCAAAAATCTCCAATTGCGTCTGCGGGGGAATTTTCCCCGAGAGTACAAAGAGACCGCGGCGGGCAATATGGATTGGGATGAATA
>DASUMY010000126.1:0-2501 GCA_036277435.1 Sulfuricurvum sp. | reverse complement strand
GAGCTTTAATCATGAGCAAAATACCAATACCTGTCCGACGTGTTTGGCACTTCCGGGTGCATTGCCGGTATTGAACAAAGAAGCCGTTCGTAAATCGGGTATGTTCGGTACGGCCGTTGATGCAACGATCAATCGAACGAGCTTTTTTGACCGTAAAAGCTATTTTTATCCTGATAGCCCAAGCGCCTATCAAATTACCCAGCTGTACACTCCGATTGTTGAGCATGGGAAACTGGTCATCGATTTCGAAGACGGAAGCAATAAAACGATCCGTATCAACCGTGCCCATATCGAAGCCGATGCCGGTAAAAACATTCACGACGGGGCGATCTCCAAAGTAGATTTGAACCGTGCGGGAACGCCGTTGCTGGAAATCGTTTCCGAACCCGACATGCGCTCTGCAGAGGAAGCGATTCTGTATCTCAAAAAACTCCATTCGATTGTCCGCTATATTGATATCAGCGACGCCAACATGCAAGAGGGCTCCTTCCGTGTTGACGTAAACGTCTCTATTCGACCGAAAGGGGATGAGAAGCTCTATACACGTGTAGAGATCAAAAACATCAACAGTTTCCGTTTCATCCAAAAAGCGATCGAGCTGGAAGTCTCTCGTCAAAGAGAAGCATGGGAAGACGGGCTGTATGAGTCTGAAATCGTGCAGGAGACCCGTTTATTTGATCAAGTAAAACAAGAAACACGATCGATGCGCGGAAAAGAAGAAGCGGCAGATTATCGCTATTTTCCTGAGCCGGATTTACTCAAGGTGAGTGTAAACGATGCGATGTACGCCGATATGCGCCACATACCTGAGCTTCCGGATGCGAAAAAAGAACGTTTTGTGTCAGCATTCGGTCTTCGTGAATACGATGCGGCAGTGATCACGGCATCGCTGGAAACGGCTCACTATTTTGAGTCGATGCTGGAGTGCGGCATTACGGCTAAAAATGCCGTGACCTGGCTCACCGTTGAGCTGCAAGGGCGGTTAAAAGGGGGGATCGGTGCGGAAGAATCGGCCGTAGATGCGGTAACCCTTGGAACCTTAGTGAAGCGTATCGAAGAGAATGTGATCAGCGGAAAAGCCGCTAAAGAGATTTTGGATTATTTGCTGGATAACAACGGCGGAGATGTCGATGAAACGATCGAAACATTGGGATTGAAACAAGTCAGTGACACCGGTGCCCTTGAAACATTGATCGATGACATTTTAACTGCGAACCCTGAAAAAGTGGCAGAGTACAAATCGGGCAAAGAGAAACTGTTCGGTTTCTTTGTCGGTCAGGCGATGAAAGCGTCTAAAGGTTCCGCCAATCCTAATACCCTCAATGAGATCCTTCACGCCAAATTGGCGCAGTAAGGGTTCGGATGCTGGGTCAATGGGTCGTCACGTTTGCTTTTTTCCTCCATTCGTGTACCCGTTACCGAAATGCCAAAAATTTTACCTATAATCTTCTAGAAAACAACCACTATCCGTATAAAAAGTATTTTGATTATGCGATGATCGTGCTGATTTTTCTCAGCGTCTATATCCTGATCCGGCAAGTAAAATATGAGATGTCCCTTTCATGGCTTTTCTTTAACAATTATGTTATTTCGCTGATCTTTTTTATTGAGTATCTTTTACGATTGTGGGTGTATAGCGATAATTCAAAAATGATTATCGATCAGTACGAAAACGATCTTTTTTTGCATCGTCCGTTCTCCCTCTCGCAATCGTTTAAAAGCATTGCGAAGCATAAGTTGCAGTTCGTCTTATCCCCCGCTGCTATCATTGATTTACTGGCAGTAATGCCGTTTTTCCATGAATTGCGGATGCTGCGGGTATTCGTTCTCTTCCGTGTCTTGAAACTGTTTCGATATGCGAAGAGTTTGCGCCGTCTGATCTCTATTCTTTCGTCTAAAAAGTTTGAGCTTTTAACCCTCGGATTGTTCGCGTTGATCGTGATTATGGTGTCGTCTGTTTTGATCTACGTGATGGAAGCGACGAATCCGAAATCTCCGATCAATACGCTGTTTGAATCGGTTTACTGGTCGGTTGTTACCATTTTTACCGTAGGATACGGGGATATGGTTCCAGTGACGCCGGAGGGGCGAAGCGTGGCAATGATCATCATTGTTTCGGGTATTGCGGTTATCTCGTTTGCAACGTCGATTATCGTAACGGCATTTACGGAAAAGCTCGATGAGATCAAAGAAGAAAAGATGATCGATGATGTCGGGAAGCTTGAAGAGTTCTATTTGGTGTGCGGCTATTCAGCTCTTACGAATGAGGTTGTGCATCGCCTTCGTAAAGCATCAAAGCATATTGTTATTTTGGAAAAAGATCCCCTGAAAGCTAAAGAGGCGCAGAGTGACGGATTGTTTGTGCTGAACTTTGATCCCGCGTCATTGCATACCTATCAGACCATACGGGCCCGTTTTGAAAATCAAATCATTGCGGTCATCTTGCTTGAAGAGAGCGATGTGGCCAATATTTATACGGCATTGACGATTCGCGAACTGAA
>DASUMY010000125.1:0-2258 GCA_036277435.1 Sulfuricurvum sp. | reverse complement strand
TCAGTGGAATCAGTTTGTCGTATTGGTGACCCTCATCGCCTTCTTGCTGGCCGTGCTCATGTGGTATATCTATCGCTTTAACCGCTCGGTGATCCTACTGGAACAGTATAAAAATGCGATCGATGACAGTATGATCGTTTCCAAAACGGATCGAAAAGGGGTTATCACGTATGTCAACCCCAATTTTGTCGCGGTAAGCGGCTACGACGAAGAAGATTTGCTTGGAAAACCCCATAGTATCGTCCGCCATCCTGATACACCGGCTTCGGTTTTCAAGGAGATGTGGAGCACGATTCGCAAGGGGAAAAACTGGCAGGGGGTGCTCCAAAATCGTACGAAAGCCGGAAAATCGTATTATGTACAGAGTCTGATCGCTCCTATTGTGGATGAAAACGGTGAAATATTGGAGTACATGGGATTGCGCGAAGACATTACGGAAATCGAAAACAGCCGGTTAGAAGCGCACGAAGCACAACGGATTAAAGCGGCGTTTGTGGCGAATATGAGCCATGAGATACGGACCCCGATTAACGGCATTGTCGGATTTGTCCATCTGCTTTCAAAATCGCATTTGGATGCCGTGCAGCGCCGTTATGTGTCGATCATAGAGAGTTCGCTGGAGTCGTTGATGCATATTGTCAATGATGTCCTTGATTTTTCAAAAATCGAAGAAGGAAAGATTGAACTGGATATCGTGGAGTGTGCTCCAAAAGCGCCGCTGGATGCCGTTTACGAGCTCTTTAGCCCACAAGCCGGGGTCAAACAGATTGATTACACTCTTGTGATGGATGATCGGCTGTATGGGTGTTTGATGCTTGATATGCTTCGTATCAAACAAGTGATCAGCAATTTGATCAGCAATGCGCTCAAATTTACCCCCGAAGAGGGGGCGGTTACGTTTAAAATCGAGGTAGTGGAGGATACGGCATCCCATCAGATGCTCCGATTTAGCGTTATCGATACCGGGATCGGCATTCCCAAAGAGAAGCAGGATAAAATATTTGAGAAATTCACCCAGGCCGATGTCTCGACGACGCGCCAGTTTGGTGGGACGGGGCTTGGGCTGTCGATCGCGAATGCGATGGTTTCGCTGATGGGGGGCGTTTTGCGTGTTCACAGCGAAGAGGGGAAGGGGAGTACTTTTTCCTTTGAGCTTAACGCACAGAAGTGTGATACCTTCCAAGAAACAGCCGCGGCGTTGGAGAACGATAGTTTGAATACGGCTGCAGTCCCGTTGTCTATGAGCATCTTGGTGGCAGATGATTATGAAATTAATCAGATGCTTATCGGCGAGCTGTTACGATACCATTATGGTATTCAGGCCGATTTTGCCCATAACGGCGAAGAAGCGGTTGAGAGGGTGCGCCATCACCGCTATGATCTCGTTTTAATGGATATAAATATGCCGGTTATGGATGGTATCGAGGCAACTCGTATCATTCTCTCAGAGGATCCGACACTGACGATCGTAGCATTAACGGCCAATGTGCTCGAAGAAGATCGGGAAAAATTTCAGAGGGCAGGGATGAAGGATTGCTTGATGAAGCCTTTGGATTTGGATGCATTGCATCAGGTGCTGATGCACGTGCACGACATAAGGGAGAAGGAATGACACAGACCCATCATGAACAAAGCACCACGCTTTTTGAGAATGCATACCGGGAAACGAAAAAGAGTTTGAATGTACCCGATGAGATCCTCATTCGGTTGAATGAGACATTTTTTGCAAGCGTTGGGGGTGCTCTTGAAAAGTTGAAAGAGGCCATGAATGCTAACGATTATGAAGCGATGAAGATGCACGCACATTCCGTCAAAGGGGCTTCCTCTACGCTGCATTACGTCACGATAAGCGCAATAGCCGCTGAGATAGAAGAACATGCGCAGCAGAAAGAAGCGTATGCGGAAGGGCTGATTGCCCTTTCCAATGAGTTCGCAGCGGCGGCTGATGGATATCGGATGTGGAAAAGTGCACGTCCAAGCAGTTAAAATACAGTAGCATTGATACGTTGAAATTAGAATAGACGAAGATAAAAAAAGCAGGTTTTTTAGAAAAATACTTTGGTCACAATGGAAAAAGTTGCTTGAAGAAGTGCCTGAAATAGGCGTTTGAAAGCTGTTGGTGCGGATGAGAGGACTTGAACCTCCACACCTTGCGGCACCAGATCCTAAGTCTGGCGTGTCTACCATTCCACCACATCCGCATAAAAAATCTAAGGTGGTACGCCCTAGAGGATTCGAACCTCTGACCGATGCCTTAG
>DASUMY010000124.1:0-7077 GCA_036277435.1 Sulfuricurvum sp. | reverse complement strand
GCAATCGTCACTTTTTTCGGTTTAAGCTGAACATTCAGCTCACGGATAAATTTATCGACAATCCCTTCAACGACACTTGATGGCAATGCGCCAAACTCGACAACCGCATCAAGGCGGTTACGGAACTCAGGGGTAAAAAACGATTTAAGCGCTTCATGGCGTGAAATCGACGCGTCAGCATTGAATCCCATAACGGTACGCTCCGTTGCCCCTATGTTGGAAGTCATAATCAATACCACATTGGTAAAGTTGGCCTTGTATCCGTTGTTATCGGTCAGCGTGGCATTGTCCATCACCTGCAGCAGGATGTTAATCAAATCAGGGTGCGCTTTTTCGATTTCATCCAGCAGCAACACCATATAAGGGTGTTTACGGACCGCTTCACTGAGCAATCCCCCCTGCTCAAACCCGACATATCCCGGAGGAGCTCCGATCAGGCGGCTGATGGCATGCTTCTCCATGTATTCCGACATATCGAAACGCTCAAAATAGATCCCCATCGACTCCGCCAGCGATTTTGCCAGCTCGGTTTTTCCGACACCCGTAGGTCCTGAAAATAAGAAAGAGGCGATCGGTTTATGCGGTGCACTCAAACCGGCATACGAACGTTTGATTGAACGGACGACTTGGGTAATGGCATGATCTTGGCCTATGACCAAGGTTTGGAGTTCTTCTTCAAGCCCTGAGAGCTTATCACGGACATCACTTCCCATTTTCGAGATCGGAACTCCCGTAATTTTCGAAATAACCATCTCAATGTCATGTGGAGTCACCGTCGAGCGTTTGTGGTGATGCAAATGAAACGAAGCTCCCGCTTCGTCAATCAAATCAATCGCCACATCCGGTAAAAAACGATCCGTAATGAACTTTTTAGAGAGTTCAACCGCGCTTCGAAGCGCTTTATCCGTATATTTCACCCCATGGTGTTTTTCATATCGAGCACGCAACCCCTTGAGAATCAAGAAGCTCTCTTCCTCTGAGGGCTCGTTGACATCGATACGTGCAAAACGGCGGCTCAAGGCCCGGTCTTTTTCAAAAACATTCCGATATTCGGCATGGGTTGTGGCGCCCATACATTTGAGCGCTCCAGACGCAAGTGCCGGCTTCAGCTGATTGGAGGCATCCATGCTTCCTCCCCCTACCGCCCCGGCACCGACAATCGTATGGATTTCATCAATAAATAAAATTGCATTGGGATGATTCTGCACTTCATCCATAACCGATTTAAGCCTCTTTTCAAAATCTCCCCGATATTTCGTCCCAGCAAGCATTGCCCCAAGGTCCAGCGCAAACAACTCAGCGTCTTCGAGCAGTTTGGGGACATCTCCTGCAACGATACGTAAGGCAAGCCCTTCCGCAATCGCCGTTTTACCGACCCCAGGTTCCCCTATAAGAAGCGGATTGTTTTTCTTACGGCGACACAATGTCTGAATGGTTCGTTCTATTTCATTGGAGCGCCCGACCACAGGATCGATTTTCCCTTGTTTTGCCTGCTCAATCAAATTAATGGCATATTGTTCGAGTGCCCCTTCATTGGTCTGCGACTCTTGCGGCATGGTCATATCCCGATGCGAAATTGCTTCGAGTAGATCGACCCGGCTGATGCCGTATTCTTGCAGCAGCAAACAGGCATACGTGTGCTGCTCTTCATACACCGCCGCGATAAAATCACCGATATCGGCATGTTGTTTTTGGGCACTGTTCACATGCCGCATCATCTCATCAATCATTCGAGCCAGGGCAACGGTTTCAAATGGTTCTTGGCTCACCTCATCCGGAAGCGGTTCAATGGTTTGCATCAGATACTGCCCAAGCGACTCACGGATCACCTGAACATCACCGCCGCACGATTGGATGATACTGGCCCCTTCGCTGGAATTCAGCAATGCAAGCATCACATGCTCAATCGTTAGATACTCGTGGCGCTGATGCCGTGCGAATGCTACCGCCTTTTGAAAAATCGAATTGAGTTCAGTGCTAATCATTACGCTTCCTCCATAATCGCTTTCAGCGGAAATCCGCTCTCGCGTGCCAATGAGCCCACCTGATGAATTTTTGTTTCTGCGATTTCATACGAATAGGTCCCACATAAACCCCGTTCGCTTTGATGCACTTGCAGCATAATACGCTGCGCATCCGGATAGCTTTTGTGAAAAATTCGTATCAAAATATCGATGACAAAATCCATCGATGTATAATCGTCATTCAACAAATAAACATGATATCGTTTCGGTTCACCGGTAATAAGTTCACCCTCAAGATGGTGTCTGATCTTCGTACTCAAATAGTATTCCCTGTCATATTAAAAAAATAATGTAGCAATGATTTCGTATTGTTTGGCTTAAAGAGGAGGATTATATAGAAAGGGGCTGCTTTATCACCCGCGCGCGGCGATAAAGTCATTGATCAGCTGTTGCGGATTCTCTAATCCGATAGAAATACGGATAAGTCCCGGTGTAATCCCTAAGAACTCTCGAGTAGGCTCATCAAAATCACGGTAAATCGTAGAGGCCATATGCAATCCTAACGTTCGGCTGTCTCCAATATTGGCCGTAATCGTAATCAATTTTGAACGGTTAAGGAATGCGAATGCCGCTTCCTTGCTCCCCATATCAATGGTCAACAATGTTCCGCATCCTTGCGAAAATTGGCTCATATAACGTTCATGGTGCGGATGATTCGCTAATGAAGGATGATTGACGACAAACCCCTTTTCATCTAAAGCTTTGGCTATCGTTTCGACACTCGAAACGACCCGATCCATACGAAGCGGAAGCGTTTCAAGCCCCAAAAGGGTCATATAGCTTCCAAAACCGTTTGCGCTCATCCCAAAATCGCGCAGTGCTCTCTTTTTCGCATTGCCGATGAGTGCCATCGCTCCCATTTTTTTAATAAACGGGTGTATTTCGCTGTAACGCTCGGTTTTGAATTTGTCTTCCCCTTCATTGATGGCACGGAATACCACCGCGCCCCCTAACGAAGATGCATTTCCCGTAATAATCTTCGTGGTCGAATAAACAACAATATCCGCACCTAACGCTAAAGGGGCAACACTCAATGGGGTTATCGTATTATCGACCATCAAGACAATGCCGTGCACATTCGCTATAGCGGCAATGGCTTGAATATCCGGCAAACGCATGTTAGGATTACCGACACTCTCTAAAAATATCATCTTTGTTTTATCGCTAATCGCTTCTTCTATTCCACCGAGTTCATCTACATCAAAAAAACGGGTCGTGATCCCAAATCGGGTCAAGGTTTCGGAAAAATACGAATAGGTTCCTCCGAACAATCCTCCGACGCTGATAATTTCATCCCCGAATTTAAGAAGACTCAGCGTAGCCATTGCCGTCGCTCCCATCCCTGAAGAGGTAGCAATCGCACCTACCCCACTATCCATTGTCGCCAGTATTTGCTCCAATTGTCCCGATGTCGGATTACCGACGCGAGCATACAAAGGCTTCTTGACCGATCCGTCAAAAATTCCTTCCCCTGTCTCGCTGTCACCGTATCCAAATGACGCCGAATTAATCATGACCGGGCTGATAGGCCCCTCTTTTTTACCGACTTGCTGAACAAATGCAGTGCTAAACTCTTCAAAACGCATAACAATTCCTCTGTGGCTTTTGCCTTATCTTTACGAAACATGTATTAAAATTACAGGAATTATAGCCAAAAGGGCAAATCCTTGTCTAAACGAATCTTCATCACCGCTACGAATACCAATGTCGGTAAAACCTATGCAACATTGCAGCTACTTCAGACGTTTACCCAAATGGGGCTTCGTGTCGGAGTGTACAAGCCAATCGAAACCGGAGTCAATGGACTTCCTGCCGATGGAAGCCTTTTATTGAAGCACGCACAAGCACTCAACCCTCAGCTTAAAACTCTGCGGATCAATGATATCGTCACCCTGTCTTTCCCTCTCCCTGCTGCCCCTTATGTTGCCAATAAAGGGAAAAAAATCGATCTGAGCCTTTTTGATCGCGCTTTGGAAAAGATCGAATCTCTCTGTGATATAGTCCTGATCGAAGGGGCAGGCGGTCTTATGGTCCCCCTGGACGAAGATTTGATGATGATCGACCTGGCATCCTATTTTAATGCCGTTACCCTTCTCGTCACCCATTGCCGCCTTGGATGCATTAACGATACACTGCTTAGTCTAAAGGCACTTGATCAAGCCAATCTTTCTTACTTATGGGCCTTTAATTGCCGCCAGGGAGATGAAAGTTTTAATCAGGTTTCTCTCCCTTATTTCAAAAATGATTTTGAGACGCTCTATGCCGTAAGTCAAGACACTACAGCACTGGCTCAAGCATTATTGGATAAAATCCCATCAGAATAAGTAACGGGAGCCCAAGCATGCGCCATTTAATCCGAACCGATGACTTCACCGTTGAGCAGATCAATACCGTATTAGACGATGCACAGCGTTTCAGCGACGGCCGATTTGATCCTGTATTACGAGAAAAAATTATTATTACCCTCTTTTTTGAAAATTCTACCCGCACAAAAAGCTCTTTCGAAATTGCCGCAAAACGGCTCGGTGCGGAAGTCGTACACTTGGACGTTCAAAAAAGCTCTACCCAAAAAGGGGAAAGCCTTGTTGATACCGCCGCCAACTTGGATGCTATGGGCCCTCATGCCATGATAGTCCGTCATGCCCATGCCGGTGTTCCCCATACACTGGCGCAACATACCAATGCATCGATCATTAATGCAGGGGATGGCGCCCATGCTCACCCGACACAGGCACTTCTCGATCTGTTTACACTGAAACAGCACTTTGGAGATGTCCGCGGCAAAAAAATAGCCATCATCGGCGATATTAAAAATTCTCGAGTCGCCAATAGCAACATCGAATTGCTGACCCGTTTCGGAATGGAGATCACCCTGGTTGCACCGCCTCATTTTTTGCCATCGACCGAATTAAAAACAACGCATAACATCCATGAAATCCTCGATGATGTTGATGCCATTATGAGTCTTCGGACCCAAACAGAGCGCCATTCCCATCAAACGTACGGTTCACTCAAGGATTATGCGAGCGATTTTTGTATCACAAAAAAGTTGATTCAAGACCGTGATATTATCGTTATGCATCCGGGACCGGTACACCGAAATATTGATATCGATGATGCGATACTGAAAGATCCTCGATGCAAAGTTTTGGAACAGGTTAAAAACGGTGTATCGATCCGTATGGCAGTTCTGAAGGCGCTCATCGCGTAATGTACGCCCAGTTAACCGAATGGGTATCCCAAGGAATTCCAACTTTTTTTTATACCGATTTTAAAGGAGAGACGCTTCGCTGCTATCCTGTAGATGAACTTCACAATCATGATATCGAATTTTCTTTTTCTCCCTCCCGTAACCCTCTCAATTGTCCCCATACCCCTGAATCTGATCCGATAGCTTTTTCACGATACCGCGAAAAATTTGATTCTGTACAAGAGCATATCAAAAATGGGAATACCTATTTATTGAATCTCACACAGCCGACACCTATTAAAACACATTATTCGCTGCGCGAGATCTATACGATGTCGCATGCTCCCTATAAACTGCGAGTCGGATCATCGTTTGTGTGCTTCTCCCCCGAACCTTTTATTACCATCAAAGACAGTAAAATACATACCTATCCGATGAAAGGGACCATCGATGCGGATCTTCCCAATGCGATAGATACAATCATGAATGATTCAAAAGAACTTGCAGAGCATACGATGATTGTTGATTTATTACGCAATGATTTAGGGATAGTGGCGACAGAAATACGGGTTGAAGAATTTCGATACATAACAACGATAGAAACCGGCTCCAAGAGGCTGCATCACGTCAGCTCACATATCAGCGGAACACTGCATCAAGAGTGGCAGCATAACATAGGAAGTATATTGCATGCCCTTTTGCCCGCTGGAAGTATCAGCGGAACGCCCAAGAAAAAAACAGTAGAGATCATAGAATCCATCGAAGGGTATGAGCGTGGATTTTTTACGGGAGTATTCGGTTATTTTGACGGTAAAGATCTCTACAGTGCCGTCGCAATACGATTTATAGAACAAACACCCCATGGCCTAATCTATAAAAGCGGCGGCGGCATCACGACTGAAAGTAAAGCACATAACGAATACGAGGAGATGATCCATAAAATCTATATCCCCTAGCGAATAGAAACCTGCGATTTCATTTTAGCTAACGTCTTTGGACCGATTCCTTTAACGTTAACCAATTCATCCACCGTTCTAAATCCCCCATGCAATTTACGGTATTTTAGAATCTCTTGAGCTTTTGTCGGACCAATCCCATTCAATGTTTGCAGCTGCGCCGTATTTGCACGATTGATATTTACGGCAGAAAAAAGCAACGTAGCTAATAGAAGAATAAAAGCAATTATTTTCATATTATTTAACCTTTTGTATTATTTTTTATATATTCTAACTAAATATATAAAAATAAGCAATACAAATAAGTAGGAGTCATATTAAGCTAGATTAAGGAAGGGATTGATGACTCGAAGCTACATTATAAAAATAATGTTGCTGCAGTTGTTTAGATTGATACAGAGAGGGATTTAAGCGTTGAATGGGCGATATATGCTGTAATAGACGAGATAAGATTCGTAAAAGACGTTTGGCTGCGATATTGTTAAAAGGTTTTTATGATGATTGTAAATAGTGAGGGAAGTTGTAAAAGGGGTTAAATCTGAGGCCAGGCGGCGACCTACGTTTCCACACCTGAAAGATGCAGTATTATGAGCGAAGAGGGTCTTAGCTTCCGGGTTCGGAATGGGACCGGGCGTTTCCCCCTCTCTATAGCCACCTGAGCACTCAGAATCGAATCTATCGAGATAGACTCTGATCTGAGTGATTTGATCACTTGGATTGTCATTGTTAAGTCGTCAACATTGTAACTGCTATACATTCCACCTTATGCTTAATAAGGCGATGAGCATAGATAAAGACGAACGTTCTATTAGTACTAGTCAGCTGAAAGAATTACTTCTCTTACACACCTAGCCTATTAACCTTGTAGTCTTCAAGGGAACTTCAGGGAGAGTTCATCTTGGAGTTG
>DASUMY010000123.1:0-4197 GCA_036277435.1 Sulfuricurvum sp. | reverse complement strand
GGTTAAAGACAAAGTGATGTTCGGCAAGAAAAAAATAGCCATGCTTACCCAGCAGCAGCGCCATTATCAAGCCCGCTATCAAGCGGGAAAAGTGTTTGCCGCGACATGGTCTGATTTGCCTTATGAAAAAATAACGCTGAGTAACGAGTCGATTACTCCCCCTAGCGCTGAACCGTTGCTAAAACATGAAATAGAGTCCCAAATCCGTATTCATTTGGCGGGAATTGCTGCGTGTGACCTTCGCTTTGGAGAGCATGCTTCCAATGCATCGCATGATGTAGCTGCCGCTCGTGAATTGGTCCATTCCATGATTTTTGAATACGGCATGGGCCCTTCATTGATTCCATCGGAGCAAGATTGCATTGATGTGATAGATCGGTTGTATACCGAGATTAAAACGCTTCTGGAACAATACGGCCACAGTGTCGATAAACTTGAGAATATCTTGAATGAGTATGAGCAGATTTCGAAAGCATTGGCAAAAGAGACGATGAATGACGTTTTATAGCGGTTTTTCGCTGAGCAACGATCGCCGTTTTTTCAACTCCTATGTGATTGATAGCCATTATACGGTTGCCGGATTTAGCTATGGAGCCATTAAAGCGGTAGAGCATGCGGCTGCTTCAAAAAGGAGAATCGATACCCTGCAGCTTTTCGCTCCGGCTTTTTTTCAGACGAAAAAAGCCTCCTTCAAACGGCTTCAGCTCTCTGCTTTTCGCAATGACCCAGAGGATTACAGAAAGCGGTTCATAGAGGGGTGTTTTGCTCCCTATAACGTTCAGGAGATTGATCTGTATGGGGGAACGGCAGAGGAGCTTGACGAACTGTTGAACTATGTATGGGATGAAAATCTGATGCAGTTGATTGTTGACAAAGGGATACGGATCGAAGTTTACTTAGGGCTGGAAGATCGGATTATCGATGTAGAGGGGGCGCGAGATTTTTTTCTTCCCTATGCGACGGTGACATCGATCGTTAAAGGAAATCATTTTTTAGGAGTAGGTGTATGATAAGAATCGGAGTTATTACGGCATCAGACCGTGCCAGTGCAGGGATTTATGAAGATATATCGGGTGTTGCCATACAAGAGACGATGCGTGATTATCTCAAAAGCCCCCATGAGATCGTCTATCGCTGTATTCCTGACGATCAAAGTACCATTGAAGAGACGATGATGGAACTGTGCGATATGCAGGGGTGCTGTCTTGTCGTCACTACGGGAGGAACAGGGCCTGCACTTCGTGACGTGACCCCTGAAGCGACCGAAAATGTCTGTCAGAAGATGATGCCCGGATTTGGAGAATTGATGCGTCAAGTGAGCTTGAAGTATGTTCCGACCGCAATATTGTCCCGTCAAACAGCGGGAATACGGGGCAATAGCCTGATTATTAATCTCCCGGGAAAGCCGAAGTCAATCCGTGAATGTTTGGATGCCGTATTTCCTGCAGTGCCGTATTGTATTGATTTGATTGAGGGTCCGTATTTAGAGTGTAATGAAGAGGTTATAAAAGCGTTTCGACCAAAAGCCTAAGAGAGAAAGCAGAGGAAAAATATTTTCCTCTGACAAGAGCCGTCAATTAAACGAAATTGACTTTGGTGACGTGGTGATTTAGACCCAGCTCCGCGGGAGTACATCCGAGAGCCAATCCTACCATTTGAGGCATATGCAGTACCGGAAGTTTGACGTCACGGCCTAGCGCTTTAGAGGCGCTGTGGTGTTGAACATCGAGTTTCAAATGACAAAGAGGGCAAGGAGTTACCATCCAGTCCGCATTCGCATCCATAGCACCTGCGATGGCATTACCTGTCAATACGGCAGCTGTATGAGGCGATTGCAGCTCTGCATGGAAACCGCAGCATTTGTTCTTCGCGTCGTAATCGACATTGGCACCGCCACAGGCGATGATCAAATCATCCAGTGACGTTGGATTATACGGGTTTTCACCGCCGTTTGAGAGGTTTTGAAGCTCTGATGGGCGGATATTGTGACATCCGTAAAACGGTGCAATATTGAACTGGCTGAGAGGTACATTGACTTTTTTGGAGAGATTTTCCAAGCCGTAGTCTTGGATAATCGCGTATAAAAAGTGGGTTACTTCAGACGTCCCTTTGTATTCTAGACCGACTTCCGCCAATTTCTCATTGACCTTTGCTTTGAGTTCCGGGTTCGTATCCAAACGGTGTTTGGTCATAGAGGTATTGAGCTGGCACGTATTACAGATCGTGACCATCGTCAGACCTAATTTTTCAGCATAACAGATGTTACGGGCATTGAGAACCAATGAAAGGAAATCATCGTAATCTTGGAGATGGGAAGCACCGCAGCACGATGCTTCATCCAGCAATACAAGTTCGATTCCCAATTTTTCAGCAACCGCCATGGTTGACTTGAGAAGTTCAGGAGTACTTTCGCGAGCGGTACAACCGGTATAAAGTGCATATCTAAGCTTTTCCATGGTTCCCTCCTAGAATTTTACGGTAGATGAAGTTTTCATAAGTTTTTTGACTTCATCAAGATTTTTAGATTTTGGCATGTTCCATGGCATAACGATTTTTCCGTTTTTCCACATTTGAAATGCTTCGGGCATATGTTTGAGAACACCGATATTTCCTTCGGAATAGCGAACCAGTTCACCTTCGTCTAGCAGTCCGTGTTTCGCGATGGAGTGGGCAAACCCTACAGCATGGCGTGTTGCGACATTATTTTTGGCAATTCCGGCTTCAAAAATCATATTGTGAAGCTTGGTGATTTTTTCGATCGGATTGACCTCTTTTGGACACGCTTGCGCACATTCAAAACATTTGACACAATCCCAAACCCCTTGGGCTTCTTCGTTGACGATGTGCAAACGCTCTACCGAGCTGTCATCACGTACGTCAGCGGCAAAACGGTAGGCTGCTGCAAACGCGGCAGGCCCGATAAACTGCTCATTAATTTCAAGCGCCGGGCATGAATAATGACATGCACCGCATTGGATACAATAATCAGCTTCGAGCAGTTTTTCCGCATCGTGTGGGACAACGAGGTGCTCTTTTGTCGGAGTTTCATCGATATCGCTGACGAGAAACGGTTTGATTTGGGCATGTTTGTCCCAAAAGTCCGCTTTGTCAATGATAAGGTCTTTGATGGCCCGTTTGGTACTCAATGGCTCGATCGTAAGTTCGGTTCCGAAATCATCAATGAGGTCAAAAAGACGTGCTTTACAAGCCAAGATCGCTTTGCCGTTGACTTTGATGGAGCAAACTCCGCAAATACCGTGGCGGCAGCTTCGGCGATACGAAAGGCTTCCGTCGTGATCCCATTTAACACGGTTAAGGATATCCAGGATAACCTCTTCATGCGTTACATCCAAAACATACGTATTGTAATATGGAAGATAATCCGTCTCCTGATTGAAACGGAAGAGTTTAAAGGTCACTTGTTGTGATTTTATTTCATCCATGTGATACTCCTTAGTATGTTCTAGCTTTGATTTCATGTTTGCCAAGAGTGACATCCATATAATCAAGGGTGATCTTGCCGTTTTCGTCCATATACGCCATCGTATGTTTCAAGAAATTCTCATCATCACGCGTTGGGAAATCTTCACGGAAATGGGCTCCTCGGCTCTCTTTACGTGCAAGGGCACTCGCAACGATAAAGAGTGAATAATCGAGCATATGACCGAATTCGATGGCCTCTTGCAATTCAGTATTGAAGATTTTTGATTTATCTTTAATACTGATGTTTTTGTAGCGTTCGCGCAGATTTTCCAAGATAGCCATTTGTGCGGTCAAGGTTTCATGCGTTCGGAAAACACCGGCATTTTCGGTCATCGAATCCTGAAGTTCGTTGCGAAGCTGTGAAACAGACTCTTGTCCGTGATTGGTGAGGGCCCAATTGATTTCATCTACCATACGTTGCGCATCGGCTTGCGTAGCAGGACGCAAGGTAATGTTATCCACATCGTCCACCATGGTTTTTCCGACAAAACGTCCGAATAAGAGTGCCTCAAGGACCGAGTTGGCACCAAGACGGTTGGCTCCGTGAACGCTTGAGCATGAACATTCACCTGCGGCATAGAAACCTTCGACATATTCGGTGTTGTTTTTACGTACGTGCCCGTCTTTATTCATCGGAATACCGCCCATCGAATAGTGCGCAGTCGCCGAGATCAAAATAGGCTCTTTGATCATGTCAAGCCCTAGGAAGGTGAT
>DASUMY010000122.1:0-2550 GCA_036277435.1 Sulfuricurvum sp. | reverse complement strand
AATATTAATACTGAAAGTAATTATCATTTACTAAATTGTTCTTTTCATGGTACACTTTTGCATGAAAACATTTTTTTACTTTTTATTGATGGCCGTGACGGTCTGGGGAAACGAACGGACTCAACTTCACATGGGAACGCTGATCAGCGTCACCATTGCGGAAGAAAATCTCAGTGATGAGGTATTTTCCCTTTTTGCCGATTTAGATCAACGTTTGTCAACGTATAAAAGCGATTCAGAAATTTCGCGTCTTAATCGCAATCATGAGATAAATGGATCCGACGTTACTTGCAATATTCTGGAACGTTCACTGGAGATACATCGATTAAGTGAGGGGGCTTTTGATGTGACCATCGGTTCGTTGACCCATGGAGCATATCGTTTCGGGTATGAAGATGAGCATCTGCCTAGCCGCTCAGATGTTCAAAAATTAAAAAAATTTGTCGGATCGGAACGGATCGTCATCGAAGAAGAGAGGATTCGCCTTCTCCCTGGAACGATTGTTGATCTAGGGGGAATCGGAAAGGGGTATGCGGTCGATTTAGCAATGGAGTTATTACAGCGTAACGGGGTTGAAAAAGCGATTGTGGCGGCTTCGGGCGACATCGGGTGCATAGGTGAGTGCGTTGTAGAGATCCAAGATCCGTTTCATCCGCAGGGGCATATTGCGACGGTTGTTTCTTCGTTACCCCGTTTTGCTATCAGTACCAGCGGCAATTATGAGCGCTATATCAAAAACAAAACCCACAATCATTTGCTTCATCCCAAAACAGGATACCCACAGCAGCGGTACGCCTCGATTACTTTAATGGACAGGGGGGACAATACCCGTATCGATGCTTTAGCGACGGCTGTTTTGGTGATGGAAGAAAAAAAGGCAATAGCCATGCTGGAGAAACTAAAGATAGGGTATGTATTAATACGTAATGATGGGACGATACTAAAAAGCATAATGCCTCATGGAGTAGTTATCACGCTATAATTTCCCACTTTTTTACAGGATTATATATGGAAATGCTTCTTATTTTAGCCGTTGCCCTTGCGATGGATTCGGTTGCCGTGTCGATTGCGATCGGATCCAAATATCGTCGTCTCCCACTCTCCAAGACGGTTCTTGCTGCCGGCATGTTCGGTTTTTTTCAAGGGGCTATGCCGTTGGCCGGGTATGCAATCGGAGTGACGTTCGCAGAACAGGTTCAGTCGTTTGATCACTGGATAGCGTTTGTCTTGTTAGTCGGGCTTGGGGCAAAGATGCTCTATGAAGCCTATAAGAACGAGTTTGATGAGGAGGTGAGCGATCTAAAGACGAAAACACTTCTCTCGCTGGCTATTGCGACCAGTATCGATGCAATGGCGGTCGGGGTGACATTCGCCTTTTTGCAGACCGACATTTGGAGCGCTTCCGCTATCATCGCTGCCGTAACGTTTGTGTTGTGTATCGCCGCCGTTTATGTGGGCAAACGGCTGGGATCGCTTTTGGAGAGCAAAGCGGAAATGCTCGGAGGAGTGATCCTCATTGCTTTGGGATGCAAGATCCTCGTGGAGCACTTGGGGTTAATATAAAGCGCTGATCCGCTCCACATCACTCCAGCTTAAATCGTGTTTTTGGGATGTGTTCAAAATATGGTGCATGTAGCGGGCGAAAACGTCGGTTTCGATATTGACCCGTGTCCCTTTTTTGTAGCTTCCAAAGAGCGTTTCGCGCATCGTAATAGGGATGATCGTGAGACGAAAAGAATCTTTCATGACGTCATTGACAGTCAGACTCACCCCATCGATCGCGATAGATCCTTTGGGGGGAATCAGTGTGATGAACTTCGGATCGACATGAATGATGACATCAAAGCTGTTGCCGTTATCGGTGATAGACGCGACGGTACCGACGGTGTCGATATGCCCTTGGACGATATGACCCTCAAACCGCTCACCCATTTGCATGGCGGGTTCGATATGAACCTGCCCCTTGAGCTTTTCGATGGCGATATGCTCTAGCGTTTCGGGTGAGAGTTCGACACTAAATCCGTCACTTTCAATACTCACTACGCTTAAGCATGTCCCATTGATCGCGATCGAATCGCCGAGTTTCGGCCGATAAGCAGCTTTCAAAGAGAGGCGACTCCCTCCATAGCTTTTGACGGTTGCCATTTCGCGAATCAATCCTGTAAACACATGCTTCCTTTGATAATGTATGGATTTATTATAGCCAAACTCGAGGGAATCATCTATTTTTCACCGTTTCAAGCGAGTCATGGAGCCATAAAACAGCACCCATCGCAGTCGAAGGATTTACCAGACGATTTTCCCCTCTTCTTGCAGCCCTTGGATAATGTTTTTCGCTTTTTCATGGCCGTTATACGCGGCTTTACGGCACCACTCAAGGGCCATATCGTGATCCGCATCGCATCCCAGTCCTTGGTCATACAGCAGCCCAAGATTGTATTGCGCTTCGGGAAGATTCATGTTCGCGGCACGCGAAAAACAGATGAACGCTTTGGCGTAGTCCTGTTCTACTCCATGCCCCTCTTTGTACAGAACCCCCAGGTTGTTAAA
>DASUMY010000121.1:0-27693 GCA_036277435.1 Sulfuricurvum sp. | reverse complement strand
CGCCAATGCCGAACCGCTCACATCCAGACCCATCTCCTCTGCTTTTTTCAACGCACATCGTGCCGCATCAACGCGAGAGGTCATTCCCATTCCCACCGCCACCATCGCAGCATCTTTCACATACACGACACAGTTTGACTTAGTCAACGATGCTACTTTGTAGGCGATTTCCGCATCTTTGAGCTCACTTGCGCTTGCAGTGTGTTTGGTGACCAATTTGGCATTTTTAACTTCGTCTTCCCCAACACGGTCGGCATCTTGAAATACGAATCCGCCGTCTATATGTTTGAAATCGATCGCATCGTTGCTCAACGTAATGCGGTCGCTGCCGTATTCAAACAGTTTCAACCGTTTTTTCGGCTCAAATACCGCTTGTGCCTCTTCGTCGATGCGCCCCGCGATGATCACTTCCAAAAACATCTCGTTCATTTTTTCCGCCAATGCTTTTGTCACGACACCGTTAACAGCAACGACACCGCCGAACGCCGAAATCGGATCGCATTTCAATGCTTCGGTATACGCATCCATCAAATTGTCACGAATCGCAAAACCGCATGGGTTGCCGTGTTTAACGATACAGATCGCATTCTCATCGCCGAATGCCGCCGCAATTTTCACCGCACCGCTGATGTCGGTCAGGTTGTTGAAACTCGCTTCCCCTTTGAGGGTTTTGAAATTTTTGCTGAAGAACGTATCAAACTCGTACAATCCCCCTTTTTGATGGGGGTTTTCGCCGTAACGGGTATCCATCACTTTGGATCCTACGATAAACTGTTTCTCGCCCATGCCGTTGTTGAAACGTTTGTTCATGTAGTTCGCAATCATACTGTCGTAGGCCGCCGTATGCTCATACGCTTTGATCATCAGACTGCGGCGGAACTCCACGGAGTTTTCATCACTAGCAATCGCGTTCAAGATCAACGAATAGTCTGACGGATCGGTAACAATCAAGACATCGTTAAAGTTTTTCGCAGCAGAGCGAACCATTGCAGGTCCTCCGATATCGATGTTTTCGATAATCTCGTCAAAATCATCGGTTCGCTCAATCGTCGCTTTAAACGGATAGAGATTGACACACACCAAATCGATCTCTACGATTCCGTATTCCATCGCCGTATTGACATGCGTATCCAAATCGCGTCGGAATAAAATCCCTCCGTGGATGTAAGGGTTCAGCGTTTTGACCCGTCCGTCAAACATCTCCGGAAATCCTGTCACGTCATCAATCTCGATCGCGTCTACACCCGCTTCACGCAACATTTTGTACGTCCCTCCCGTAGAGACGATCTCATAATCCAATCCGATTAGAGATTTTGCAAACTCAACGATGTTACTTTTGTCGCTGACGCTAAGCAGAGCACGTTTCATGACTTTCCTTTTGAGAGGGCTTTATACCCATAAATTAGTGGCGAAATTATAGCCAAGCGTGGTTTAGGGGAAGGTAAATTGAGCTAAAATTATTACTATGAAATCGTATTGCCACCCCTTTGCGCCTATTATCAACGAGCATACCCGTGTTTTGTTTCTGGGGAGTTTTCCCAGCATCGCCTCGTTTGAACAATCGTTTTATTACGCTCATCCGCGCAACGCGTTTTGGCCGATTATCGAGGCGATATTCAACGTCACCCTTTCCGATAATGAAACGAAAAGAGCGTTTTGTTTAGCGAAGAAGATCGGGCTGTGGGATGTGATTGGTGCATGTGAGAGAAAAAACTCAAGTGATACGAATCTGCAAGCCATTATTCCGAATGATTTTAGGGCTCTATTGGAACAGTATCCGAATATAGTGGCCATCGGCTTTACGGGGAAAAAAGCATACGATCTGTTTCAAAAATATTTTAAAGAGCTGAGTGTCGAAACGGTTCTCCTCCCCTCTACGTCACCCGCACATGCCGCGATGAAAAAAGAAGAAAAAGCAAAAATCTATAAAGAATTTTTAAATAGGTATTTAACTGTTTAAAACCTGCTCAAAAATATTTTTAGCCGTCTTCCAGCGGTCCTCTTTGGCATTCATCATGACGATCAGACAATCCTTCCCGTCTTTTTTCGCCCGTGCGATCAGACAAGGGCCCGCTTTTGATGTGTAGCCCGTTTTTACCCCGACGGCATATTGATAACGGTTCAGCAGCCGATTATGGGTATACGCGAAAAACTTTTTATGTTTATTGAGCGAGTAATAGGTATGTTCGTTCAGGCGGCTGATCGCATTAAATTTTTGATTACGGATCGCAAATTCGGTCATTTTCAACAGATCATTGGGGGTGGAATAATGCTCCTTTTCATCGTATCCGCACGGATTCGTAAAATGGGTATGGCGCATCCCTATGGAGTGGGCATAATCATTCATCATCTGAACAAATTTCTCTTCGCTCCCCCCTACCGCAATCGCAATCGCTTTTGCCGCATCATTGTCCGATTTGATCATCGCCGCTTTCACTAAATCCGACATCAAAATCACGTCGCCGCGTCGATATCCGGCAATGGTGGGTTCCACTTTTGTCATTTCCCTCGTAATCGTCACACTCTGATTCATTTTGCCGCTTTGTATCGCCAGAAGCGCCGTCATCACCTTGGTCAAACTGGCCGGGCTGACCCGTTTTTCGGCATCTTTGGCATAGAGGACATGTCTGGAATTCAAATCTTTAACGACCAATGCTCCTACTTTCAGCTGGTCCAATTCATGTTTGTCGATGGCACCAAAAAGGGATACGCTCAACAGTAAACTCAATCCGCAAATTTTCTTAATCATTCCAAAACCTTCTCAATTATTCATTCTAAACGGCTAAGCAAACAACGTACCATAGGCTATAATACGCACCAAATTTTACAAGGAGGATGAATGCGCCGTTTCCGACGCTTATTTGCGCTGTTGTTCATCCTCTCCCTCTTTATCGGAGCCCTTCACCAAGCGAGCCACGATCATCACAGCGGTGAGTTGTGTGAAGTGTGTGTACTATCGCATGCCCCTGCGCTGTTAAATGATACCCCTGCTTTGGTATTGATTGAACCATTCCATACCCCTTTTATCGTCACCGATATCACATTACCAACCCCTCATGCACTTTCTGCCCGAAGCCGCTCTCCCCCTATCGCCTAATCGCAATCATAATTTTAACTCAATTAACGATTAGGATATATCTATGAAAAAAACACTTTCCCTTGTTGCGTGTGCAGCGATCTATACCCTTTCTTCCGCCAACGAAGTTCACCTAGATACCATCACTGTTGATGGCTCTATTGTCACCGTCATTAAACACAAAGGCTTACTTAAAGACTTGGTAGAAAAAACGGAAGTTATCGATAAAAATGAGATTGAACATACACAATCTGCGACACTCTCCGAAGCGATCGGAAAAGAGGTCGGAGTTAGTGTCGTGACCGGAGATTCACTCTGTGGACTTAAGCGGGTACAAATTAATGGTCTCAAGGGTGAACATACCACCGTATTGGTTGATGGCATGCCCCTTAACTCAACCGTATCAAGTTTTTACGGTATGGATGCGATCGGGACTTCTGACATAGAAAGTATTGAGATTGCCCGTGGTTCTGGAATGTCACTTACGGCCCCCGAAGCTATCGGCGGAACTATCAACATCATCCCGCGAAAAGCCAAAAAAAATGGAGTCGAAGCAGATCTGTCTATGGGAACATTGGGAACCAAAAACTACTCTATACTTGGAGAAGCTATGAGTGCCGATAAGAAAACAGGGATACTTGTTTCGGCATCCTATTACAATCAAGATCAAGTGGACAGCGATCATAATGGCGTCAGTGAGTCACCAAGTTTAGATAATCAATCCCTTTCATTGATGTTGACACACGAATTTTCCCCCTATGATACAATCGAACTCAAAGCAAGTCATTTCAAGTCAAACGCATTTGGGGCACCGATGGTTTCAGAAACCACTGCCATTGCCAGCTATGATGCAAATAATCCTCAAATCCCTGCATTTGAAGGAGACAATGTCAATAATGCACTTACGAGCAATCCCATGTCCGTACTTGAGCGCGCTAATACAATACGCGATGAAATCTATCTCAAACAACGACACACTCTCAATAGTGATATGAATCTTCAAACAACTCTTGCCTATGCCGAACAACGGCTAGACGGTCTGTATGAAGGTGCTGATTATCTCAATACCGACAAAACCTATTTTGGTGATATTAAAATCGATCATGCCCTTAATAATAACCATTTTCTCACGTATGGAGCGGATGCTAAAATTGAAACGGCGCGCTCCCAATCGATCGCATTTTTTGATGTTGCCGATATGGATAAAGATGATTTTGATTACACCGCCTTAGGGCTTTATGCCCAAGACGCATGGACGATCGATTCTAGTAATGAGCTTACATTTGCATTACGCACAGCAAAAATCACGACCGACTGGAGAGCGAAGACCGCTCTAAAAAATGAAATTGACGAAACCCTGCTGGTTCCGCGTATACATTGGCGTCACAATCATACCAATGAGCTTACGTCACGACTCAGTGCAGGAATAGGATACCGTGCCCCGTTGACTTTTTTTGAATCAGAGCACGGGATGCTTGACAACGGATTTGACATTGCGATCAGCGAGCTTGAAAAATCAAAAGGGGCAACGTATGCCCTCTCGTACGATGCTCATGGGTTCAATATTACCGCATCTGCCGCCTATACGCAGGTTGAAAATCTTGCTTATATCGATGATTCGGCATCAACCCTCGTCCTGCGCAACAGTACTGAAACTGTCAGTGTCAAAAATGGTGATATTTCCATCGGCTATGAAGTGATGGAAGGGCTAAACCTCTCAGGAATGTACGAGATGTATCGCTATGACGATGCCTACAAATCCCACCTCTCACTGGCTGCCATTGAACAACGTGCCCGTTTTAGTGTCGATTATGACGTTAACGGATGGGAATTGTATACGGAAGCTGTATGGATTGGGGCACGTGATTTGGCCCCTTACGGATACGTTGATCGTTATAATGATTTAGCACGTACCTCTCCTAAAAATACAACCTCACCGGCCTTTACAACCGTCGATTTAAAAATCTCAAAAGAGATTGACAAAAACTTTACTGTTTATGCAGGAGCAAAGAATTTATTTGATTACGTTCAAACCGATACAGAGTCACCTCTGTTCTATGATAGAGATGGTAACCCTGATGCAAATCATATTTGGGGACCATTACGCGGGCGAATGCTCTATGCGGGAGTCAAAGCAACATTTTAAAACAAATTTGCGTTACAATAAAGGATGCAAAGCGTCATACCTGCCAGTATCACCGTTTCTCATGCCCCTTCCCATACCCTGCTGCGATGCAGTGGTGTATGGACTATCCAACACCTTTTTAGTGTTTCAAAAACATTAGAATTTTTTACCCCGAATCAACCGGTCATTTGGGATATTTCGGGGATAACCCAACTCGATTCTGCCGGTGTCACGTTACTTCGGCTCTATTATCGGGAATTTGAAGCAAAAGGGATGGTATCCGAGCTCGTCGGTGCCAGCGAAGAACATATAAAACTCTACAACCTCCTGTATGAGCATCCTATCGATGAAAATCATCCGCCAAAAACTCCGTCATGGCTCCACGCTTTGGGTCAGAAAACACATCAGTATATTCTAGGAACGGCGAACTTTTTGGCTTTTTTAGGAGAAGCGTTTATCCTCCTTCTGTATACCTTGCGCCACCCCACTAAAATCCGTTACCGCTCCATCATGGCTCACATCTCCAGTACGGGCTTGAGCGCTCTTCCCATCATCGCTACGAGTGCCTTTCTCATCGGTGTCGTTATTGCCTATCAAAGTCTCGTTCAGCTGCAGAAATTCGGAGCCGATATTTTCATTGTCGATACGATCGGTATTTCACTCACACGTGAACTGGCCCCGCTAATCACGGCAATTGTCGTTGCCGGCCGAAGCGGCTCAGCGTTTACCGCCCAGATAGGGGCGATGAAAATGACGCAGGAGATTGATGCGATGAAAACGATGGGATTCGATCCCTTTATTTTCTTGGTATGGCCCAGAATCCTTGCCCTGATGATTGTCATGCCTTTGCTGATTTTTTTTGCTGATATGATCGGAATATTCGGCGGTATGGTCGTCGCTCAAGCACAAGCACACCTCTCCTTTGACGAATTTATCGCTCGCCTTAAAAATACATTGGCACTGAAACACTACCTTATCGGGATTGCCAAAGGGCCTGTCTTTGCCTTTTTAATTGCGATGGTGAGCACCTATCGAGGATTTCAGGTCTCTCTCAATACAGAGAGCATTGGGCGCTATACCACGATGAGTGTTGTCAATGCGATCTTTCTGGTCATTGCCTGTGACGCCCTCTTCTCCATTCTCCTTACGGAGCTCAAACTATGAGCCGTCCTATCATTCACGTTCACGATGTCGTCACCGCTTTTGGGGAGACCCTCATACACGATCACATCAGCTGTACTATCTGTGAACATGAAATCTATGCTCTACTGGGGGGAAGCGGTTCGGGGAAATCAACTCTGCTGCGCGAAATGATCCTTCTGGAACGCCCCAAAAGCGGGACCATTTCCGTGATGGGAAAAGAGCTACGAAGCTTGACCCCGCTGGAAGCTCAAGATCTGCGTCAGAAATGGGGCGTCTTGTTTCAATCCGGAGCCCTTTTTTCATCCCTCACGCTAGGACAGAATATCGAACTGCTCTATCATGAATATACCGACCTTCCCCACAAACTCATTGATGAACTCGTCAATCTCAAAATAAACCTTGTAGGGCTTCCACCGCATGCCCGCCATCTCTATCCCTCTCAGCTCAGCGGCGGGATGATCAAACGTGCCGCCCTCGCCCGTGCTCTCGCACTGGATCCAAAACTGCTGTTTTTGGATGAACCGACGTCCGGCCTTGATCCCTTGAGCTCACGTCAGTTTGACCTGCTGATCAAACAGCTGCGTGATCTTTTGGGGCTGACCGTTGTCATTGTGACACACGATTTGGATACCATACACCATATCGTTGATCGTTTTTCCCTGCTGGGAGAACAAAAAATCATCGCAGAAGGGACACTTTCAGAGGTGCTTGCCATCAACCATCCCTTAATCGAGTATTTTTTTCAAACCAAAACATGCCCATCCGCACGAAAGGAGATTCATGGAATCCAAAGTTGACTATACCCTCATCGGTCTGTTTCTCCTCCTGTTTAGCAGTGCTATCATCGGTTTCGCTTTTTGGCTTGGAAAATACAATGACGATGAAAGCGCCTATTTGCGATACAAGGTCTACCTCACCGAATCGGTTGCCGGTTTAGCGCCTGAAGCCGCAGTCAAATTTCACGGTGTCGATATGGGAAAAGTAGAAACCATCCAAATCAATCCCCATAACAGCGAAGAAGTTGAACTTACGCTAAAAGTGAAAAAAGAGACTCCAATCAAAACCGACTCATTTGCCATGTTGAAATTTTACGGTATCACGGGTCTTGCCTACATCGAGATTGAAGGGGGGTCTAAAAACGCCCCCTTGCTCAACAGCGATAAGGAGAAAACTCCGACCATTCCCACCTCTCCCTCATTGATCAAGCGGCTCGATGAATCGCTCAGCAGTGTCGCGACGAAACTTTCCACAACGCTGGACCGTGCCGATCGTATCTTCAGTGATACCAACATCCATAATGTCTCTCAAGCGCTGGACCATCTTCGCTCCTTGACGGAGCAGATTGATGGGTATCAACATCAGATCAAACAGCTGTTGGCACAAGGAATTGAACTGGAAAACAATGCCAGCCGTACCCTTGATACGATCAACGATACGGCACAAAGTGCCAAAGAGACCACAGCCACCATTCAAACCAAACTGGATAGCACCTTGCAATCGCTGGAAACAACCTCCAAAAAAAGCCATCTCCTCATCCAAAAAATTGAGGCCGGTGTCGATCGGGGCGATTATGATCTTCAAAACCTCACCGCACCGACCCTCAATGAGCTCAATGAGCTGATCCTTCAGAGTAAAACGCTCACACGAGAGATGGAAGAGACCCTCCAATCGGTACAGCAAAGTCCCTCCGATTTGTTGTTTAAACAATCCAAACCCAAACCAGGCCCCGGAGAATAACGATGATACGCACCCTTCTGCTCATTTTTTTAGCCTCGCTTCTTGGCGGATGCACGACCATAACCCCTCCGATTACCGGCTATACGTTAACCCATACAGCACCGAATCCTTCGTCCGATGCTGCGAAAACAACGCTTACGTTAAAAATCTCCGGAACCAAAGCCCCCGCTTCGCTCTCATCGAGCCAGCTCTTCTATCTTTCCAACCATCAAGAGATGCGTTCCTATCTCTATAGCCGATGGAATGATACCCCCGGCGTCATGATTGATCGTCTTGTGGGGGAATCCATTTATGAGAGCCGACTCTTCTTCGCCGTGCTCCCAAAAACATCTAGTGTGAACAGCGACTTGCTACTCGAATCGACCCTTTCCTCATTTCATCACCGCATACATGACGATAACCGCAGTGAGGGGTATTTGGATATCACCTATATACTCATCAATCCAAAAACCAAGCAAACGGTCGCGTCCAAACGCTTTCGTATCACAGCACCTGCCCCCAGCATGGATGCGCGCGGAGGAGTCAGTGCCTTGAACCGTGCCGCCAATGAGCTCGCCGTTGAATGTACGGCCTGGCTCCATACCACTATGAAGGAGAACGGATGGATAAAATAGCCATTCTCTGCTCGGGAGGGGATGTCTCCGGAATGAATCCGGCCCTAAAACGGTTCGTCGAATACGCTTACGCCAAAGGGATGCAGCCTTTTTTTGTCTACAACGGCTACGAGGGTCTCATTGACGATACGATTTATGAAGCGCAGTATAAAGACGTAGCGGGGATTATTACCCGAGGGGGGACCAAAATCCGCTCCGCTCGTTCAGAACGTTTCAAAGAGGGGCACTATCGCTCAATCGCCGCCAAAAACCTGCAGAACAAAGGGATTGGCAAACTGATCGTACTGGGAGGAGATGGGAGCTTCCGGGGGATGGAGCGTTTTCATCATGAAACCGGAATATCCTGCTGCGGTATCCCCTCGACGATTGACAATGACATCAACGGAACAGACTACTGCCTAGGTGTCGATACCGCCCTTAATGTGATTAAAAATGCTATCGATTCAATTCGCGATACGGCTTCCTCGTTTCGGCGCGCTTTTGTTATCGAAACGATGGGACGCGATTGCGGTTATTTAGCCCTCATCTCTGCGATCACTTCAGGAGCGGAGATGTGTCTGATACCCGAAATTCCTATCGATATTCACGAGTACAAAGGGTGTTTTGAATCGCAGATACGCAAAGGACGCGATTACTTCATCGCTATCGTATCCGAAGGTCTTAAAAATTCCCAAGAGGTCGCACAATGGTTTGAAAAAGAGCTTCAGTTTGAATCGAGAGTCACCATATTGGGACACATTCAAAGGGGAGGAAATCCCAGCGTTTATGATCGCCTCATGGCCTATCAGTTTGTCACCTATGCTATGGATGCACTGCTGGAGGGGAATCCTAATTCGGTCGTATGCTATAGCAAAAGCCATTTTCATTTCAAAACCATCGCCGAGGTTGCCCTCAACCCCTATCATCTGGACGAAGCGCTTCTCACGCTAGCTCGTGAACAATTTGCTCCATCGCACTGTCAAAGGTAGGATAAAGAAAACTGAATCCCGCTTCTTGAAGGCGTTTGGGATAGACCTCTTTAGATTGCAGCATCACACACGACCCCTCCCCGAAAACCAGTTTCACCAGCCAGGAGGGCATACTCATGAACGTAGGACGATGGAGATATTGCCCTATCTTAGCCGTTTGGCGAAGATTGCAAATCGGTTCCGGGGTCGTAAAATTAAATACCCCTTCCAATTCTTGGTGTTGAATCAAAAAGGAACAACCCCGTACCAAATCTTCCAGATGGATCCATGATATCATCTGAAAACCATCCCCCATCTTTCCTCCAAATCCTAGTTTAAAAGCAGGGAGTATTTTCGCCATGGCCCCTCCGCCCTTACCGTATACAACTCCAAAGCGCATGAGACAAACGCGTATCCCCTCCTCTTGTGCCTGTAACGCTGCACTTTCCCAATCCTGAACCAAGGCCGCTAAAAAATCATTGCCTAAATAACGCGAATACTCATCATGCTGATGATCCTCATCATATACCCCTACGGCAGATGCATTCAACAATACCCCAGGAGGGTTTTCACACTGGCTCAGCGCTTGTATCAGCAACTCCGTCGTTTGCAGCCTGCTGGTGCGAAGAAGCTCTTTGTAGCTTTTGCTCCACCGCCCCAGAATATTGGCACCGGCCAAATTGATCAGAGCATCCGTATTGTCCAGAACCGAAGCGATAGATTCCAAGGATGTGCCATAACGGATCGAAAGGGGTATCACCTCCACCCCTTTTTGTAAAAAATGGTTCTTCAGCGCATTGCCGACAAACCCGCTCATTCCGCAAATGACAATCCTCATCCTCAACCTCCGTCTATTAGCATGCATTGTATCCTAGCAATCGCTCTTCGCCTTTTAAGGATATAATCACTTCATTCCTTTAATTTACCTCTAATCAAAGGCCTCTCATGCTCTATCAACTCATCGTCTATGTCCCGAGCCAAGATGCTGAATCTCTGAAAAACGCTCTTTTTGACGCCGGTGCCGGAAACTACAGCGGCTATGACCGATGCAGCTGGGAGACAACCGGTATCGGACAATTTCGCCCATTGATCGGCTCCCATCCCACATTGGGAAAACATAATGAACTCGAACATGTCGAAGAGATTAAAATTGAAACGGTATGCGAGAAAAGTGTTCTAAAGAAGGTATTGCGGGCGCTGAGAGAACATCATCCGTATGAAGAACCGGCGTATGGTGTGATAGAATTAAAAACGTTTGAAGATTTCGAAGAGATGCCAAACGGATAAATCCGTTTGGCAAAATGGGTTAGATTAACCGCAAGAAGGGACGTTGCCTGAATCCGAAGCGTATTCAAACAAGAAATCGCGTAAGTCTTGTGCAGACCCTTTGAACCCTTCACCATTGAAATATGGCTCAGATTTTGTACCAACGTGTTTCTTGATAATCATCTCTCCGCCGTTCGCGAAAAGCTCTTCCCACTCGTCTTGTGTATGCATAGCGGCACCTTTTGTACCGTTACCATGACAGTTTTTACATGTTTTCAAATAAGTCTTTTGACCTTTTTTGATATCTGCAGATGCAGTTGTAGCCATCATCCCAACAGCTGTTACTGCTGCGAGAAGCAATGAAGTTGACTTTGTCATAGCATTCCCCTTTGTTTTGTAAGTGTTAAAGACACCTTCACGTTTTCAGATAAAAACATAAAGGTGACTTCTGTCGCCACATATTATCTCAGATAAAATAAATGAACGGTTAATAGTTATCCGGCATATTTATAATTTAAACGTTTGATAAGACAATGTATCAAAAGGTGCCACTTACTCTTCGTTTGGAGTCTCTTCCAATCGCCCTACTTTGACTTCCTGCCGGATTTTTTCCTGTCGGATTTTTCGATACGCTTTATACTGCGCTTTTTTGAGTTCTTCACCCTCCATGCCTACCTCTGCACCGATCTCTTCCGGTGACAGTCCCGCTTCATTCATCATGACCATCCGAAACTCTTTTTTCGTCAAATGGCGTTTTAAGGAGGCGTACAAAGAACGCTCATCATCACTGAGTTCGATGACACTGCACTCATAGATACGTGCCAAAACTTCGCGGATTGTTTTCGTAGGGTTGTAACGCAACCATAAAGAATTTTCTAACATTTATTGAAATACCTTCGTTTCTATTTTAAATACGCCATCGGAAGAAAATCCCGACGGCTACGCTAACGCTAAGTTCTCTCACGCAGAGAACCCGCGCACTAATGTGCTTTTTAAAACACCTTCTCTATTATTTGCTTCAAATCTTTGGTGTCAATAATGATATTGGCCTCTTTTTTTAATATCTCTTTGGCACAAAATGCAATCCGTGTTCCCGCATGGGCAAACATCGACCGATCATTCGCTCCATCGCCGACGACCATGGTCTCCTCCGCACTCACCCCAAAAAGCCCCTGAAGGCGAAGGAGCATGTCCCCTTTCGAAAAATCGAACATCATATCCCCACCGACAAGTCCGGTCAGCTTACCCTCTTTCTCATGCAGAACGTTGGAGAAATCGGCATCGTAGCCGAGAATATTTTTAGCGTGCGATGTCGCGGAACGAAACCCTCCGCTGAAACAGACGACTTTGATACCCCGTTTTTTCAATTCCGAAATCGTCTCCGCTGCCCCAGGCATATAAGGAAGGTTATGGCAAATTTTTTCAACTTTGGAAAACTCCAATCCTTTGAGCAATCCGACACGCTGCTGCAATGACTCAAAAAAATCAAGCTCCCCATTCATCGCCCGCTCGGTGATCGAAGAGACCTCTTTCCCGATTCCTAACGCTTCCGCAAAAAAATCGATTGTTTCCCCGTCCATCAAGGTTGAATCGAAATCAAAAACACAAAGTTTTATCAAAATACACTTCCTGTTTGTTATAATGGCGCAATTATATCAAAGCACCCATAAAGGCATCTTTTGTTCGAACCCTTTATCGATAAACTTCGTAATACCACCTACATTACGCTGGAAACAACACCATCGCGTTCCGCACAATTTGCCCCGACGATTGAAAAGATCGCAGCCTTGGGTCTGGATAAACTCGTCGACGGATTCAGTACAACGGACAATCCTCTGGCAAAACTCAAATACAACGCACTCTTTGCCGCCATGAAGCTGCAAGACCGATTTGGGAAACCAACCTTAGCAACCATGAGTATGCGCGACCGCAACCGTATCGCATTGCAATCGGATCTCCTCGGAGCGAATGAAGCGAATGTGCGGGCTATTCTCGCCCTCACGGGTGACAGCGCCCACTATTCCGATCAGCCTCATGCCAAAGGGGTATTTGAGGGAAACAGCAAACTCCTCCTCGACATCATCACCACCCTAAATGGCGGAACCGATATGGCGGAGCAAAAACTTCTCGCCCCTGTAGAGGAAATTTATCCGTTTGCCGTCATCGATTCGTACGCCAAAAGTACCGCAACGCTGCAGAAAAAAATGACAAAAAAAGTAGCCCACGGAGCGATCGGGATCATCACCCAACCTGTCTATGATCTTGAAAATGCCCGTCAACTGTTGAAGATGATGGAAGAAGCGAATGCAGCATCTGCTGATTCGGAAAAATGTGTCCTTATTCTGGGATTTTTCCCGATTACCAAACTCCGGACCGCCCTATTTTTGGATGAAAACGTTCCGGGAATTTATGTGCCGCATGCGTGGGTTGAAGCCTTAAAAGCGGCTTCGCTTATCAGCCCTGAGGAAGAGTACCGTGTCGGTTTTGAACTGAGTAAAAACCTTTTCGAAGAGCTCAAAGCCTTCCACCCGAAAATCCATATCATGACCGCTAATCAATTTGAACTGGCCAAGGCGATTTTGAGCTAAATTTAGCCTCTTTTGGCTATAATCAATCAATTTAATTACCACCTGCTTTAGGACTTTTATGATTGATTTAAAACTTCTCCAAAAAGATTTTGACGCCACTGCTGCTTCCCTTAAACGTAAAAAAGTGGACAGTGCTGTAATCGACTCCCTTAAAACGGCTAACGAAACCCTCAAAACCGCCAAACTTTCCTACGAAAGCGCTCAAGCAAAACAAAACGAATTGAGCCGTCTGTTTGGCCAATACAAAAAAGAGGGGCTCAATACCGACGAACTCAAAATCCAGGTTGATACCAATAAAGCGTTAGTAGGTGATCTGCTCGAAGCACAGCGTATTGCCGAAGAAGCCCTTGAAGCGATTGCAATGCGTGTCCCTAATTTCCCCGACGCGAATGTTCCCGACGGCGACGATGAAAACGACAATATCGAGATACGAAAAGTCCTCACCCCTCCCAATTTCAGCTATATCCCCAAAGAGCATTGGGAACTTGCCGAACAAAACGGATGGATCGATTTTGAACGGGGGGTAAAATTGGCCAAAAGCCGATTCAGCGTCGTCAGCGGTATGGGGGCCCGTTTGGAAAGAGCCCTCATCAATTTCATGCTTGACTTTAACCGTGAACGGGGCTTTACGGAAGTCAGCGTTCCGATGCTCGTTAATCGCCGCGCATTAGAGGGGACAGGACAGCTCCCAAAATTTGAAGATGATCTGTTCAAAGTTGAAGAAGAAGAGCTGTTTCTGATCCCGACGGCCGAAGTACCCCTGACCAATCTTTATCAAGATGAAATTCTTAGCAGTACGGAACTTCCGATCAAAATGACAGGATATACCTCCTGCTTTCGTAAAGAAGCGGGAAGCGGCGGACGGGATGTACGCGGGATGATCCGCCAGCATCAATTTCACAAAGTTGAACTCGTTGCCATTACCCGCGCCGATCAAAGCGATGCGATGTTTGACGAGATGGTAGGCTGTGCGTCCGATCTTCTTAGCGCACTGGGACTCCCCCATCGTCTCGTGACCCTTTGTACCGGTGACTTGGGGTTCGGTGCCGCTAAAACCGTCGATTTAGAGGTGTGGCTGCCGGGACAAAACGCCTACCGTGAAATCAGTTCCGTTTCCAATACAAGAGACTTCCAAGCCCGCCGTGCCAAAATACGGTATAAAGAAGAGGGTAAAAATCTTCTTGCACACACGCTCAACGGTTCAAGTTTAGCCGTCGGCCGGACGATGATAGCTATCATGGAAAATTTTCAGCAAGAAGACGGTTCCATTATCTTACCAGCTGTATTGCAAAAATACCTCTAACCATAAAGTAGATTCATGGCCGAAGATCAAGAAGAGATAATTATTATTCAGGAGTCGGATGCCGCAGGCATTGAGATCCCTGATGACTCGAAAGAGGCAAACTCCTCTTCGTCATCTGCCATCAAACGAAAAAAAGTCCTTCTAATAGCAGGGGCATTAGCCGTTTTATTAGCGGCCGGGGGAATCACCTTTGCCCTGTTATCCCACTCAGGCGATGAAACACATCCGTTGCAGGAAGAAGAGCCGTTAATGGCTTCTTCGAATCCTGAAGAGCCGGAGATTGAACCCAGCGAACTAGAACATATGATTGAGCGGGCGAATTTTCTCTATTCGAACGGAAATCAAGCCGAAGCCCTCAAACTGTATGAAAAAATTGCCCTCTATTCGGAATCGATTTCCCAATACAATTTAGGGGTTGTTCAGTTAAAAGAGGGAGAATACGAAAGAGCTTTGGAAAATTTCAAACGCTCTATCGCCAATAGCGAAAACCGATGCGTCAGCGCCATCAATGCCGCCGTATGCTGTCTGCATTTAAAACAAGAAGAGAATTTCAATTACTACATTGACTTAGCCCATGCCTATTTGAGCGCTGAGAGCAACTCCCCTTTGTATTCATATTACTATGCCCTCATCAATTACTATAAGGGGCATTATTTTGAAGCCCTAAGTGCGCTGAATCACCCAACCACGACGGAATACCAAATCACGCAGAATAAGCTCAAAGCAAAAATAGACACCCTCTATGGAAATTACACCGGTGCCATTAGCGCCCTAGAAAATCCTTTACAGGAAATTGACTCTTTTTCGCTGGGTTTGCTGTATGCCAATACCGGTGATTTTAAAAAAGCGCGTGACTATCTCTCCATTGCGGTCGTTCAAAATCAAAAACCGATTGAAGAAAGTCTTTCCTTAGCCTACGTTAACCTCAAACTAGGATTCCAGCAAGAAGCAGGCAGTATCCTCAAAAAAGTGACGGATACCTACCCGGATGAAGTGTATACCCCCTATCCTCTGAAAGTTTTTTTGAAACCTGCTTTGTTTAATCCCGATACACTTCAAAAATCCTATCGCGCTACAGATGCCAAATTTCATCCGCAGACGTATCAAAAAATATTTGCATTCGCCCCGTACAAAATTTTTAATGCCAATCAAACCGTTGATTATATCCGCAAAGGAAATGCAAACATCTACATTGATGATGCTGCGTCTGCCAAAGAATCGCTTGAAAAAAGTGTCCACGCTTCCAATGTCGATTACGGGATCGCTTTAGCCATCCAAAAAGCGCTTCATTTTCGGCTTCGAGATGCCAACAACCAGTTTCAGAAACTCATTCTTACCCATCCGCAACATTCCATTCTCCATTACAATCTGGCCCTAACCTATGCCCAATTAGGGGATTATACGAAAGCGTATGACCATTTTCTCCGCTCCTACCATCTCGATGCGAATAATTATCTCTCTGGGATTTTCGCGATGATGACCTCTGAACTCATTTCCAAGCCTAATCCGAAACTAAAGTCGATCATCAAAGAAAATCTTGCTCAAGAGCCCCGCACGGAAGAATATGATCTGTTTAGAACCCTCCTGTCCATCAGCGAGAACAACTATCCCGGAGCCAGCCGATGGCTCGACAATCGTTACAAAGAACGCCCTTTATATCTTGCAATGAAGATCATTATTGCTCAAGAACTCGGGATGGACGAACCGGCACGCAAAGCCTCCAAAAAACTGACGGCTATGCAGCCTCGAGATCTCCTTCCCCACTTATTGTATATTGATACCCATTTTAACGACAGCACTCCCAAAGCCTACGCGCGATCGTGTATCAATTATCTTAAAACGCAAAATTTTACTTATGACGATTTTTATTTTGGACCGCAAATCACTCGCGAGAAAGCCATTGCAATGGCGGCTTTAACCGGAACCTTGACCCCGACGATCCAACGGCTCGAAAACAAATTGCAAACGACCACCGAAAATCGGGCCAATATAACGGCCGCACTGGCTATGGCACATTTTTACAACCAGGATTTCGAACAATCCCATGCGTTATACAATGAAGTAATCGATCGATATGGAATACGGGATGAGCGAACGCTCTTCATGGGGGCATCGGCATCCATCGGTGCGGAACATTACCAGAATGCCATTTCACTGCTGCAGCTGTCTAAAATGACGAATCCGAATTACCTCGAAAATCGTTATGCACTCGGATTGCTTTACATGCAGGTACAAAACAATCCCGGTGCTATAACACAATTTGCAAAGATGGGAGACAAAGGATTTAAGTCACAGATCTTTGATTTTAAAATCGACACCGATAAGCTCGCTGCCGAACCCCAGCAGTTTCATTCTCTCTAAAGATCGTTATCAATTACGGGAAATTTTTCCCTCCCAGAAGGGAGGAATGTGAGCGCTAAAAAGGAAGAAGTCTGATTATGCCGCGAAGTGGCCGATGACACTTTCGCCGGCACGTACATTGCTGCCGGCATGAACGCTGATAGCGGCATCATCAGGAAGATATAAAATAGTACGCCCTTTGGCCAAAAAGCCATAACGGCTCCCCTCTTTGAGCTTTTGCTCCGTTTCTACGTCCACAGCGATAGGGAAACAGCTCTGTTCGCTCATATGCTCGATAAACACCTCTGCCCCGTTCAAAGAACGGAAAGAGAGAACGGCTTTTTCATTAAGAGTTTCCGAAAGTGGATTATGCAGCGGCAAGGAGACGCCGTGACGGACCCGGTAGGCCTCCACAACACCATCAAAAGGGGCCCGAAGCATCGATACGTCCCATAGTCCATTGAGGACCGTTACTTTTTTCATCGCCTTATCATCAATCAAAGCCTCTTCTATTCCCAGAACAACGCCGTCAACACTGCTGAGTATCGAATTCGCGTCATTGATCGCACTCGTTCTTTCCGGATTACGAAAAATGAGAACCAGTCCGATAAGAGCGGCACCGCTGATGAATTGAAACAGCTGTAAACCGGTCATCGTAAAAAAAACAAAAAGGGTAGCAGCCATCATGCTTGGCAGCCACCCTCGCTTGGAAAGGATAAAAGTATCATTTTGGATCATCATTCAAGACTCCTCTATAAGCTAGTTCTAACTCTTTTTATCATCTGTATGTGCAGTTTCTTTACGTGGTTCAAGTTTTGTTTCCAAACCATTGTCTGTTTCAAACGCTTCGATAATTTCACGGACCTGATCGCCGGTGATATTCTCTTTGGCATACAACAGTTCAACCATTTTTTCAATGGCACCGCGGTACTCTTCGAGGCGTTCTTTAACCGCGAGATAACGTTCATTCAGCGAAACTTTGATAAACGTATCCATATCCTCCGCCATTTTTTCACTGTACTCTCTCGCTTGGCCCATGCCGCCGCCCAAGAAACTGCTGCGCTGTTTTTCAAGTACCATCAACCCTGCGACATCACTCATACCGTATATCTGAACCATCGCTTTGATTATATCCGTGGTCCGTTCTAAATCATTTGCCGCACCCGTACTGATTTCGCCGATAAATACCTCTTCGGCCGCACGCCCCCCTAAAAGGACATCGACTTCCGCCCAAAGTTCATGACGCTGCATCAGATATTTATTCTCTTCCGGGGTATTGAGCGTATACCCAAGGGCCGCTAACCCGCGGGGGACGATTGAAACTTTCGATACTTTTTTGGCACCCTTCGTCGTCTCGGCGAGAAGAGCATGACCGCTCTCATGATACGCCACGATCCGTTTCTCTTTCTCATCAATTCGGCGGCTTTTTTTCGATAGTCCGGCAATCGCACGCTCTACCGCTTCGCGTAAATCTTCCTGACGAACCGTCTTTTGACTTTTACGTCCCGCCAACAAAGCCGCTTCATTGACAATATTCGCCAAATCAGCCCCTGCCAGCCCCGCCGTTAAACGGGCAATCTCTTCAATGTCCGTATCGGCATCTCTTTTGATCCCTTTGATGTGAACATTCAAAATATCGATGCGCCCCTGATAATCGGGTTTATCGACCAATACTTGACGGTCAAATCGACCCGGACGAAGTAATGCAGGGTCTAATATTTCAGGTCGGTTCGTTGCCGCAAGAATGATGATCGGCGTATCCGTTCCAAATCCATCCATCTCTGCTAGGAGCTGATTGAGCGTCTGTTCCCGCTCATCATTTCCCCCCATCATGCCGCCCGCAGCACGACTTTTTCCGATAGCGTCAATTTCATCGATAAAGATAATCGACGGGGCATCTTTTTTGGCTTGTTCAAATAAATCGCGTACCCGCGCTGCACCGACACCGACAAACATTTCAATAAAGCTCGACCCCGATACCGAGAAAAAAGGGACTTCCGCTTCGCCCGCAACCGCTTTGGCCAGCAATGTTTTCCCCGTACCCGGACTTCCGACGAGGAGTACCCCTTTGGGGATTTTTGCTCCGAGCTCTACGTAACGATCCGGATAACGGAGGAAGTCGACAATCTCCAATACCTCTTCTTTCGCTTCTTGAACACCGGCGACATCTTCAAACTTTGTTTTTGGTTTTTCAGAATTGACGAGTTTTTTAGAGTTACCCATCCCTAAAATTCCGCCCCCCATACTTTTTTGCATCCGTCCGGCAAAAAACATCCAAATCGCAATAATAATTAGAAACGGAAACAGCCATCCAAACATTTCGGTGAACCAATTGCTTTCACTGAATCCGGTGTAATCGATCCCTTGTTTGTCTAACAGAGGAATCAATGTCTGATCAGGGGCAACAATACGTGTGGTATACGCTACCTTCCCATTACCGTCATTTCCAACCGCACGGATGTACGTTTGGCCGATAGCGACTTTTTCAACTTGCTTGTTCACAATCAGGCTTTTTAATTCTGCGTAGCTAACCTCTTGGGTTCGTGTCACATTTTGTCCGCTTAATTTTCCGCTTAAACTGCTCTCATCCCCAATAAATGCTTTAAACAGCATAATAATGACCACTGAAAATATAGCAAAAGTGATTAAAGGGTTTTTATTAAAAAAGTTTCCATTTTTTTCCGGTGGCGGATTTTGCTCTGGACTAGCCATTGATCATTTCCTTCTTGGTTAATACTAACGTGACCCACTCGTTTTCAACAATCCGTTCCGTGAGTTCAAACGTTTTATAGGCACGTAAAACTTTATCTTCATATTTATCCATAATGCCTGATAAAATAAGCTTTCCCTCGTCCCGTAAGCGTTTTTTGAGATCGCCGGCAATAAAGACGAGTACATCGGCAACAATGTTGGCAACAATGACATCGTAAACGTCCGTTGTTTCTTGTACCGGCCCTTCCCATAATCGTCGATAAGAGACACTGTTCTGCTGTGCGTTGACTATCGCATTTTCAACCGATAGGGGGTCCGTATCGCATGCATCGACAATGGCCCCTTTTTTGATCGCAGCCATTGCAAGAATGCCGCTTCCGCATCCAACGTCCATAACCGTATCCCCTGTATGCACATATGAAGCAATAGCACGCAAACACGATGCGGTCGTTGGATGATGCCCCGTTCCGAAGGCTAATGCCGGATCAATCGCGATGTTGAGCATCCCTTCTTTGGGTTCTTCCCATGTCGGATGAATGTAAAAGGGGGAAATTTCAATAGGAGTGATGGCTTGCTGATACTGCGCAATCCAATCGTCTGTTTGCTCTTTGGTTAAGGTCAGTTCGAGATCGATAACTTCGCCGGTCGCTTTTTGAAGGGCCTCTGCAAACTGCTGAATCCCCCAGCTGATCGTTTCCAGATCATCTTCACTGCGGATGATAAACCCCTCTTCGGTTTCTTCGAAACCGACCGGGACAACATCTACTAAAAAATCGCTAAATAACTCTAAATGGGCTGATGGCTTCACCACCAGCATGTAATAGTAATCTTGCATCAGCCCTCAGTGCCAAGAACTGCAGCAAGTTTTTCTTTGAGAACTTGAGGAGTAAAGGGTTTGACAATGTAGTTATTAACCCCTGCTTTTAACGCCGTAATAACTTCTGCCTTTCCCCCCTCTGTCGTAACCATGATAATAGGAAGATCGGCAAAGCGGGCATCGGCTCGCACTTTTTTAACCAATTCCAATCCATTCATTTCCGGCATATTCCAGTCGGTAATCAGCATACCCAACTCTGGATTTTCATTGAGAGCATTCCAACCCTGGACACCGTCTTCACCCTCTAAAACATCATCATAACCAAGACGGGAAAGAGTATTTTTAATAATACGGCGCATAGTCGAACTATCATCTACAACCAATAATTTCAAGGCGCGTCCTTTTCACATTCATATCATTTTTTTTAGAATAATTATCCAATCATAGCTAAACGAACTTTGCGTGAAGTTTAAAAAAAGCGTTTTAAGTTAATTGTCCCTTCATAAAACGCTTTTCCGACTATCGTCCCCGCTATTTCATTCGTCGCTAACAAGGCTTCAATATCACTGTCATCTTTTACACCGCCGCTCGCAATTGTAGGAATCCCCGATGCTCGAGCAATTTCAAGGGTAAAATCGACATTTACGCCAGAAAGTGTACCGTCACGTCCTACATCCGTACAAATAATCGCTTCTACCCCTGCATCGGCGAATAATCGTGCTAAATCCGTCGCCCGCATAGAGCTCACTTCACCCCATCCCTCAACGGCGACATAGCCGTCAATCGCATCAATACCGACAACAATCGGATACTTAGCCGCCATTGCTTTGACAAACTCCGGATCACGAAGGGCAATGGAGCCCAAAATCAACCGGTCTATCCCCAGTTCAAGATAACGCTGGATCGTTGCCTCATCCCGAATACCGCCGCCAAGCTGAAGTTTCACATTACAGTTTGCACGAATGGCCCGAATTTGATCCAAATTTTTAGGCTCCCCTGCGAATGCACCGTTCAAATCCACTAAATGGACCCATTGGGCCCCCATCTCTTCAAACGTTTTTACCAATTCCCAAGGGGTATCCGAATAAATTTTTGCGCTCTCCATCAACCCTTTGGTAAGACGAACCGCTTTGCCGTCTTTAAGATCGATTGCCGGAAAAATAATCATAAAAAACTTCCTTTACAGATGAATAAAATTTTTGAGAATACTGAGGCCGTTGCGATGACTTTTCTCTGGATGCGGCTGAATACCCATCACATTCTCATTGGCTACCGCACTGGTAAATTCATACCCATAAATGGACTTGCCAATCGTATGTTCCGCATTGGCGGTCAGCGCATGATAGGAGTGGACGAAATAAAGATAATGGGCTTCATCGAGCCCCTCAAATAAGGAATGTTCTGTCGTAAACATCCGATTCCATCCCATATGCGGAACTTTGAGCGGTGTATGAAACCGGCTCGAATCAAACGCGACTACCCGTCCCGGGATCAATCCCAGCCCCTGATTGATTCCGAACTCTTCACTCGAATCAAACAGCAGCTGCATTCCCAAACAAATCCCCAACACATATTTGCCGCTTTGGGCGTATTCACACACCGCTTCATCCATCCCGCGCTGCTTTAAATGGTCCATTGCATCCCCGAATGCACCGACGCCCGGAAGAATAATCCGATCGTATTGGGATAGTTTTTCAGGATCAGACTCAATCGTCACCTTTTCCCCTAACACATCAAAGGCATTGCGAACGCTCGCTAAGTTCCCCATATGGTAATCGACAATCGCTATCAATGACGCTCTCCCAAATTCGTAAAACGGATATAAATGGCCAGTCCGATCAGGAGCATCGCCACACCTGCAATAATATAAATAGCATTAACCAGCATGGCAGGTTCTGTCATCGCAAATTTAAAGACCAGCATCAGCGCTTCGATGGAAAGAGCAATAATAATGGAACCCAAAAAGCGGACCATCGTTTTATGAATATTGGAAGCGGGATCATTCTTCGGACGCCCCAAAACTTCCTCTTCAAAAAGGGTTTTGACCAAATCCAATATCGCAAGCGATAACGTCAATAGAATGGTGGTTTCAAAAATATCTTTAATTTCAATGCGTTCGTAATGGCCCAGTCCGTACGCTAAAAATCCTTCTATCCCTTTGACAAAAAGGAGCAAAGAGACAAACGCCAAAACAACGGTAAAGCCGGCATAGGCAACTCTGAAAAAACGCCCCGCTCCCGATTCAAGCGCCATAGGATGGGCGATTTTAAGCACTTCTGCCAAGGGCATATCCAAGCAGGCAACATACACGATTTCCCCATGCTCATCAAAAATAGGCTCCGATGCCGTTACGGTCAGCTCATCATTGAGCAATGAGGGGTACGGATCGGTAATCGTACAACGGCGTTCATGCATCGCACGATAATAATAGGCGCGCGTAGAACGATTTTTACCGGCATCATCCTCTTTTTTGCCCTCTTTTAGATAAGTAGGGCCGATCTGATTTCCTTTGGCATCAAGCAAATACATCGCTTCAATACCTTGTAGATCACCTCGAATTTTGAGCATACGCGCCATAATCGAGTCCACCGAAACCGACGGGAGATGATTAGGTAGATTCTTATGAAAGAGATAGCAAAAATACGCCCTAGCCTTCGGACGAATTTCGGAAAATTGTTGTATGTCTTGAACGACCATTATTACCACCCTTTACCGTTTTTTGATGAAAGATTGTAGCTTGTTTGCGCTATAGTTACGCTTATGAATAGATCTCCTTCCCGCATTGCTATTGTTCGTTTGAGTGCACTTGGTGATATCGTCAATACGGCGGTTGTCTTGCAAATTATCCATCGCCATTATCCGCAAGCTCGCGTCGACTGGTTCGTCGAAGAGGCGTTTGCCTCCGTTTTAGAGGCTCATCCGCTCATTCACGAGGTTGTCCCTGTCCCTCTTAAAAGAATCAAAAAACAAAAAAGTTTTTCGCTCCTCTATCAAACCATCCGGCTGCTGCGCTCACGAGAGTCATATGATTGTATTATCGATGCACAGGGGCTTTTGAAATCCGCTATTGTCGCTTCATGTTTGAAGGGACCCGTACATGGTTTTGATCGCAACAGCGCGAGAGAAGGGGTTGCCTCGCTGTTCTATAAAACCACCTCTAAGATTGCCTATGATCTCAATATTATCAAGCGCAATGTTATGGTTATTACCGAAGCGCTGGCAATCCCCTATCAGGAAAAAGAGATTCTGCATAAAGAACCTGTTTTCCCCATGGGTCCCAAACCGGATTTGTTCCCTGAAAACACAAAAGCCATTGCCTGTGTTATTGGTGCGTCATGGCCCAGTAAATGTTATCCCAAACAGCAGTTTGCTGAACTGTGCAACCTGCTTCCCTATCCTTGCTATCTCATTTGGGGAAGCAAATCTGAATATCAAGTGGCACAGTGGATTGCCGAACGCGCCAAAAACGCTATCATTGCCCCAAAAATGTCACTTTCAGAACTCGTCCATTTTATCGGCCATTGTGATTTGACTATCGGCAACGATACAGGCCCCACGCACATGGCATGGGCGATGAATCGACCTTCCATTACCCTCTTCGGTCCAACCACCGAACGGATGATATATGCCACAGCGATCAATCTCGGGATCAAATCTCCCTCAGACGTGGATATCTTCAAAATCAACCGCAATGACTTTTCGATCGGACAAATCGATCCTTATTACATCGCAGACAAAGCGAAGGAGCTTTTATGATTGGCTATCGCCTTTTTTTACTGTTGGACTGGATACTCATGCACCTGCCATCAAGCTGGAGAAAAAATATTTTTACCGCGCTGGCTCGCCTCGCCCACCGGTTTGCACGGCAGCGAAACCGTATTATCCAAGCCAATCTCGCCTTTGCTTTTAACGAGACACTGACCCCTGCACAACACAAAGAGATTGAACAGTATTGCTATCGTAATTTAGCCCTCAATTTGCTCCAAGTCATGGAGAACCGACGCAATACGGCTGAAGATTTAGCCCGATGCGTCACGTTTGAAAATCGTGAAGCGGTGGATCGCTATTTAGAGCAGAATCGAGGCATCATTTTTATCTCGGCCCATTTTGGGAACTGGGAGATAGGGGCAACGGCTTTGGCAGATCTGATAACACCGACGACCTCTATCTATAAAGGGTTGGACAACGAGGCATTCAACCCCTATTTGATTGAAGCCAGAGAGAGCCATCATATGGATCTTGTCGAGAAAAGCGGAGCGTTAAAACATCTGGCACGCGCGTTGAAAAACAACCAATCGGTATCCCTGATGATTGACCAGTCCAGCAATGAAAAGCACGGTACGAAAGTGAACTTTTTCGGTCATCCGACCTATCACTCCTCCACCACTGCACAGCTGGCGTATAAGTACAATGCCCCTATTATTCCGCTGTACATTCTAAGCGATGATGAAAAAAACTTTACGATTCGATTTGAAGAGCCTATTGAGGTGTTAAACGCAGATGAGCAGTCGATTATCGATGCAACCCAGACTCAAGCAGATACGCTGGAACGTATCATCCGTGCGCACCCAAAACTTTGGTTTTGGTGCCATAAACGGTGGAAGAGCGAATTTCCCGAGATTTATCGCTAAATCAAGGTCATGCCGGATAGGCTGACTTTAACGCATCATATAATTGCGTCGGTGTCATATCAGGATTGTTTTCCCATGAGAGTTTCATGACCGCGTTATCTTCCGATCCATTCCATATTTTGATGTAATGGCCTTCTTTGTACCCATGATCTTGACGAAACTGATTGAGAATATTTTTGCCGACATACAAACGATACAGCTGAGTCGCATTTAACGCTCCCAAATGAGTCAGTTCAAAAAACTCTTCGATCAGCGCACCGATCATCTCGGGAGAAACCGGGATCAACGAAAGCCGCATCACATTTTCGATTTTAGTTAAAAGCAGATCATCACTTCCAAAATTCAATGAAGCATCCGTGTTGATTCTCTGGTATTCAGGGGTTTGGAATACACGTTCCGCTAACTCCTGAATACTTTCGGCACCCGCATTATGGGTAAACTCCAAGACCAGACTCATGACAAAATGCCACACATCGACAATTTCGATTTGCAGATTTTCATAATCGGTTTCCTGGGCGATACTCTTCCAATGCTTCCATCCGAACGAATCAATCATCTCGGCGGATTCCATCGTAATACAGCGGCGCCAATTGATTTTTTTGCCGTGTTTGGTGATCCCTTTTTCCCACCCTTTTCCATTCGTAGCGTCATTAAGCTGTTGTTGAAGTTCAAACATACATAACAATTTATTCATAGGTATCCTTTTCAAAGTGTGAAATTATAGGTAAAATTCCCTATGCAAAAAATCAACTGCCACCGATGTACGTACTATTTTGTCACATGGGAACCGCATCAACCGCACGGCTGCAAAGCTTACGGATTTAAAAGCAAGTTTCTCCCCTCTCAGGTCGTATTGAACACAAGCGGGAAGCCGTGCAGTTTTTTTACCTCTAAATTTCCCGACTCCACGTAATTTTTTTCCCAAATCCCAACGTATTGTCCGTCATTTTGATGCGGTGAATCGTGATCTTCCACAATGTCGGATTCATCACGCGAGCGTAGGGGAATCGCTCTAAATAGAGGGAAGCCTGATCGCTATGGTCCGCTATTTTTTCCATCTCTCCCGAAAACTGAATCCCTTGAATTTTTCCGACCGTTTTGGTCTCCCATGCCACCGTTCCGGCAACAAACGGATTCAGGGAAACATTATGCATGTGCTGCGTTTCCCTGTCGGAGGCAACAATAAATGCAGCCTCAGCCGTATCATACGCATAAAACAAAGAACAACACCACAAGGTTTCACCCATCGTCGAAAGAGAGAGGAGATGATGCTTTTTGATAAATGCTTCAATTCGCTGCAAATCAGTTGCCATCTACGCATACCCTCGGCGTACCAATGCGTCAGAGAGCTGCCCCAGCGCTTGAGCCAATACCTCGGAAGCAACGGCAAAATTAAGCCGCATATACTGCGACCCCTCTTTTCCAAAACTCAGCCCAGGACTGAGCCCGAGATGGGCATCGTGGACAAAAAATTCCCGCAACGCTTTATCTCCCAGTCCCAATCCCCGACAATCGATCCAAGCGAGATAGGTACCTTGGGTCTTAGAAAATTTGAGGATGGGATGTGCAAGCACCCATTGCGCCATCATATCTCGATTGGTTTGCAAATGGTTGATCAGCGCGGCATGCCACTCATCTCCCTGAGTATAGGCTGCTTCAAAAGCGACATGAGACAGTACCGCCCCCTCCCCAAAATGGGTTTTTTTATCCTCTATTTCATAACGTTTACGCAACGCTTCCGACGCTATCGCCACCGTCGAAATCGAAAACCCGGCCATATTAAACGTTTTGCCGGGACCCAGCAACGTAACCGTATTGGCTTCCAATGCCGGCGATAAGGATGCCATGGGGTGATGGATATTGGGAGAAAATACGATATCCGAGTGAATTTCGTCACTAATGATCACAATGCCGTTTTGGAGACATAGATTTCCTAATGCAAGCAATTCACGCCGTTCCCATACACGACCCACCGGATTATGGGGGGAGCAGAGGAGCAACATTTTTGTTTTGGATGTTATTTTACTTCGCAAGTCTTCCAAATCAAACCGATAGTTACCATCCTCATCCTGCATTAGCGGATTAAGCACCAGTGATCGATTATGATGGCGAACCATATCATAAAAGGGAGGATAAACCGGGCTTTGAACAATCACCTCATCCCCAACATCCGAAAAAGCCCGTATCGCACAGCCGATGGAGGCCACAACCGAGGGGGAATAGCTCAACCACGCTTCATTCATTTCCCAACCATGATGGCGTTTGACCCAATCACACTGCGCCGTATAGGCATCATCACGCATCATTTCATATCCGATAACGGGATGTTCCAGACGATGCCGGACGGCTTCCAGTACACACGCCGGCGTTGCTATATCCATATCAGCAACCCAC
>DASUMY010000120.1:0-2188 GCA_036277435.1 Sulfuricurvum sp. | reverse complement strand
TTTTCTGCTGATGCCGCTCATGGGGCAGATGACACTGGGGATAACCTTCGGTGTTGTTGCGGGGATCATGATCTATATTTGTTTTGACGAGCTTCTCCCCTCGGCGAGAGTCTATGGGAATGCCCATACGGCCATGGGGGGTATCGTTTTTGGTATGGCGGTGATGGCGGTGAGCCTGCTGCTGTTTAAACTGATATGACCCGGGTCTTTGAGGGGAAAATTACTCTGCACACCTCAACGAATCTGAATTCGAGCGCTGTTACACTCCTGTAGGGAAAATACAGAGGAAAGCGCAGTGATGATTGATTTGAGTGCAGATGAATGGACGCAGTCGGAGTATCTGACGAACAAACGCGTGTTAGCCGATCAGGGGGTAAGGGTCCTGTTGATCGATACGATTTTAAACGGGATTCACGGAGCCGAATCGATCACCTACAATCCGCCGTTGATGCGGCAGGAGCCTGCGGGGAGTGTGTTTGTCTTTTACTGCGACAGCGGTAAAAGCTCACGGGAGCGTTTGGGGGAATTCAGAGCAAAATTTCCCGATCATATTTGTATTAGCTTAAAAGGGGGGCGGGGATATTGGCGCAAGAATCTCCAAGTATAACCGATGCGTGCGAAGCCTATTTGCAATCGCTGGCACAAGAGCGTTATTACGATGCCCATGAAGATCTCGAAGCGTTATGGTTTCCGCGCCGTTTTGAGAATGATGATGAGGTGAAGCTCTGGAAAGGGTTTATCAATGCGGCGGTGAGTTTCGAACTGATAAAGAAAGGGCGTTGTGCGGCATCCCAAACGCCGTGGAATACCTATGTGAAATACCGTGCACTTTTGGATGCGCTTGATACTCCATATAAAGAACTCTACGTTAAAATGGACAACTATATTCAAAACCGGAGAGTCTAATGTCTGAATTTATGGATGCGATGGCGTTTCGCCATGCGTGTAAACGTTTTGATGCCACGAAACAAATTCCTGCAGCGGAGTTTGATACTATCTTAGAGGTCTGCCAAAAGTCCCCATCCTCGTTTGGAATGGAGCCGTGGAGGTTGATTGTCGTACGGGATGAAAATTTGCGCAAAGCGCTGAAATCCTCCTGCTGGAATCAAGCACAGATTACCGAAGCGTCGGAGCTTGTAATCTTCACGACCGATAATGTATCGGTGTGCAGTTACGGTAACTATGTGAAAAAAATGTTTGAGCGCCGCGGCATGAGCGAGGAGATGGTAGAAACCTATATGGGGGTTTATAAAAACTACCTTGATGCGTTTGAAGGGGATGAGCTGCTGATTGAAAACTGGACGGCAAAACAGTGTTATATCGCGTGTGCCAACATGATGACCTATGCCGCAACGTTGAAAATCGACAGCTGTCCGATCGAGGGGTTTGACAAGGAATCGGTAGAGGCGATTCTGGATCTGAGCGAGGGGCGTAATGTGGCATTGATCTGTGCCTTTGGATACCGCCTCAATCCGCAGACGCCGCAAATGCGTCTTCCTCTGAGCCAAATCGTTGAATATCGCTAAACAGGAGTGTTTATGGTATTGAAAAATATGGAATATTATACGGAAACAGCGGTGAATTACGGAGCCGAATACGGACTCAGGGTGTTAGGCGCGTTAGCGATTTTTTTCGTGGGGAAATGGATCGTCCGTAAGCTTGTATTCCTGATGCGCAAGGCGATGGAACGTTCCAATGTCGATGAGACATTGATTTTGTTTGCCGGAAATGCCATCTATGTCGCACTGATGATTGCGATCATCGTAGCGGCGGCCAGCAATATCGGGATCAATACGACCTCTTTTATCGCCGTGTTCGGAGCCGCCGGTCTTGCTATCGGACTGGCACTCAAAGATACCCTCGCCAATGTCGGAGCGGCCGTGTTGATCATCTTTTTCCGTCCGTTTAAAGTCAATGATTTTATTGAAGTATCGGGGGTGATGGGAAACGTTAAAACGATCAATCTTTTTTCGACAACGTTGACCACAGCAGACAATCGGTCGATCATTATCCCTAATGGGGCATTGATCGCCGGGAATATTATCAATTACACGAGCAACCAGGAACGGCGGATTGATATGGTGTTTACGATTGATTATAAAGACGATTTAAAAAAGGCGAAAGAGGCGGTTTTAGCGGTTTTGAACGCGAATGCCAAAGTGCTTCAAGAACCTGCTTCCGTCGTCGC
>DASUMY010000119.1:0-2589 GCA_036277435.1 Sulfuricurvum sp. | reverse complement strand
GTACCCGTCTGGGCACCTGCGAGCATATCGCGACCCTCTAAAATAAACGGAATCGCTTGCGCTTGGACAGGAGATGGGGCCGTATAGCCCTGATCTGAAATTGCTTTTAAAATCGGCTCTGAGAGTTTTAAGTCTGTAAATAACATTGGTATTATTCCTTTGGGTGTTTCAAGCAGACAAACAATGCAGAGGAAGTGAAAACCAAGTGTGCAGATATTGAGCGGCTTACGGATATTTCCGTTTTGATAGCCGCATTATAGCGAAAATTAATGCAATCGCTGTGCTAATTGCCCCTTGTAACTTTCCACGTCAAACGAATCAATACGCGCTACACCACTTTTTACCGCCGCTTCGGCCACACTGCTCGACACTTCCACAATCAGCCGTTTGTCAAACGGTTTGGGAATAATGTACTCTTTTCCGAATGACAGTTGTGTGCCGTAGATCTCGTTGAGATACTCCGGCACTTCGGCACGGGCGAGTGCCGCGAGCGCCATCGAAGCGGCCACTTTCATCTCCATGTTGATCGTTTTGGCACGAACGTCCATCGCTCCGCGAAAAATAAACGGAAAGCCCAATACATTATTCACCTGATTGGGAAAGTCGCTGCGTCCGGTCGCGATGATAGCATCAGGACGGGCGGCACGGGTATCTTCAGGGAAAATTTCAGGCGTTGGATTGGCCAGGGTAAAAATGATCGGATGGGGAGCCATGGATAGGAGATTCTGAACACTGAAACTGCCCGGTTTGGAAAGACCGATCACCACATCGGCATTTTTAAAAACCTCATCAAACGTTGTTCCATCCTGAGCCATAAACTCTTTTTTGTACCCGTTGAGATCATCACGTCCTTCGTGAATCACCCCTTTGGAATCGGTCATGAAAATGTTTTTGACCCCCATAAACCGATACAGCCTTGCACAGCTGAGCGCTGCCGCTCCGGCACCCACAATGACCAGTTTGATATCCTTCAGTTCACGGTTCGTTAATGTACATCCGTTCATCACAGCCGCAAGCGATATAACGGCCGTGCCGTGCTGGTCATCGTGCATAACGGGAATATCCAGCCGCTCAACCAAACGCCGTTCAATCTCAAAACACTCCGGCGCTTTGATATCCTCGAGATTGATCCCTCCGAATGTCGGAGCAATCGCCGCTACGGTGTCACAAAACAAATCAATATCGGTCGCATCCACCTCGATGTCATACGCATCCAGATCACTGAATTTTTTAAAGAGGATCGCTTTGCCCTCCATAACCGGTTTTGAGGCCAGCGCCCCCAAATTTCCCAGACCCAGTACGGCCGTACCGTTGGAGATTACCCCGATCAAATTCCCTTTGGACGTATAGCGATACGCATCCAGGGGATTCTTTTGTATCTCCAGACACGGAGCCGCAACCCCGGGGGTATAGGCCATACTTAGATCCTGTTGGGATGAAAAAGGTTTGGTGATTTCAGTGGCTATTTTGCCGGGGCGTGGAAACTCATGATAATTGAGGGCATGTTGATTAAGCGCAGTATCGTTATTCACGAAAAAACTCCCGAGTGATATAAAGTCACCTATAGTACCTCAAGAATTCTTCAACTCATCTCATGTCAGCGAACCGGATTTCTTTTACTCCAGATCACTCACACATCGGACATGGGCCGCTTCGGTTTTTGCCACCGTGGCGACGGAGCCGAGCTTAAAACCGACGACATACCCCTCATGGGCATTCAACGCATCACTGCTCCAATAGTATCGGTGCATCATCGCTCCGAAAAATTTCATATCGACACTCGGACGGGTATGGGTGATATCCACGATCCCATACAGCTCTTGGACAGTAGGCAGCCGCCATAATCTGCCGTGAAGGGTCAGATTCTCACACATCTCTGCAGCTTCACTATAGGCATACTTCGCCCGTTTGTCCGTAGCGTCCAAAGTGTGCCAAAGAACCCCCGACTCTTTATCCTCAATGCCAGAAGAGGTGATGCGATAGTCGCGAAGCCGTTTTGCTTTCACGTCATTCGTACATATTGCCGCGATACGTTTGGTCGGAGGGGAGAGGGTAATATTGCGTTCTTTGGGATAAAAACTGTAGCCCAGCATGGCGATAGTCCCCCCGTCCCCTTCACTGCCTGTCCCCACTTCGGTCGAATCGGAACCCGCCTGATCTGCCGACCAATAACTAAACCCCTCATGAAAAGGGGTCGATTTAGGGAGCGCATAGATTTCATCAATCCCCATCAATCGCCATGAGGCCCCTAAATTTTTACAATACTCTTGGGATTGTTCTTGGGTATACGATTCACTCGAGCCAAGGTGTATCTGGGCATGAGCCGCAAGACTCAGCGCAAGAAGCGGAAGAACTTTAAAGCGGCGCACAATAATCGGCCAACAGTCCGCTGCGAAGCCCTGTATACGCTTCTTCGCCTACGAGCTTCTTAACGATCGCCAGACCAAAGCAGATGGCCGTACCGGGACCGCGTGAGGTCATGACGTTGCCGCTTTCGACAACAGCATGTTTATCTCCTGTAAACCCTCCCATATCGATCTGCTCTTCGATGCTCGGATAACAAGTGTACCCCTCTTTGAGCACCCCTGC
>DASUMY010000118.1:0-20074 GCA_036277435.1 Sulfuricurvum sp. | reverse complement strand
AACTCCCGGCTAATGTATAAACTCTATACAATCCAGTTTGAGGGAGCTAAAACACTTGCCATTGACGAATACTATGATAGAATATTATCAACACACCATGTGTATTAGGAAAGGAATCTGATATGGATCGTATTACGCATGATTTATTAGAAAAGCGCCATATCACTGAACAGCAAATTGATCGTTTAATATCAAGAGGGGTTCAAAACGATACCATTTTAGAAACGTTGACAAAAGTCGGGGCCGTATCCCTAAATTTCATCAAACGTTTCGTGGTCGAACAAATCCGGCTTGGAGTGTATGAGATCTCCATCATTAAAAACTACCATTTTATAGATGAGTCCTCCATACTGCATCATCTGGCTGAAGTGTTAGAATTGCCCTTTTTGGACTTGGATGCGATCGATATGGATTATCGCCTTGTTGACAAAATTCCGACAGCACCGCTGAAACGCTATAATGCATTGCCTATTTCGCAAGACGACATGTATGTCGTGGTCGCTTTTTCAGATCCCCTCAACATTGAAGCACAAGAGTCCATTCAGCGCCTATTTCCGCGAAAATCGATGCAAGTCGCCATCGCAACAGAAAAACAGATTCAAGCCTATCTCTTTAAAATCGAGCTCAAAGACAGTGTTAAAGAACTCGTTACGAATATCCGCAATGAGCTGCGTCATATCGGAACGATCGAAGAACAGCAAGAGGCCTCTTCCATTCTCCAACTGATTGATGTTATTTTAAAAGCCTGTATCAAAGGGCGTGCAAGTGATATTCATATCGAACCGACTGAGAAAAACTGTGTCGTGCGAACCCGGATCGACGGAAAACTGACCGAAATTTTTATTTTTGACCGTGATATTTATCCTCCGCTGGCTTCGCGGATCAAACTGCTTGCCAATTTAGATATTGCAGAACGCCGAAAGCCGCAAGACGGCCGTTTTTCGGCGATGGTCATGGATGCAGAATTTGATTTCCGCCTTTCAACCTTGCCGATTTTGTATGGCGAGTCCATCGTTATGCGTATTCTGGATAAAAGCAAAGCATTGGTAAAACTCGAAGAATCGGGAATGGACAATAACAGTTATCAAAAATTTCTCAAATCGCTTCAAGCACCTTTTGGCATCATCTTGGTAACCGGACCTACCGGTAGCGGTAAAACGACGACGCTGTACGGAGCCTTGAATGAATTGCGGAATGTTGAAGACAAAGTCATTACCGTTGAAGATCCGGTTGAGTATCGAATGAACTTGATTCAGCAAGTACAGGTTAATGCAAAAGTCGGTTTAACCTTTGCCGATGCACTCCGTTCCATTCTCCGCCAAGACCCCGATAAAATCATGATCGGGGAGATACGAGACCATGAAACGCTTGAAATCGCTATCAAAGCCGCGTTAACAGGGCATTTGGTTATTTCCACACTGCATACGAATGACGCTATCAGTGCAATTCCTCGAATGTCAGACATGGGGATTGAGCCGTATCTTATCAGCGGGGCGGTTGTAGCCATACAAGCACAGCGACTTGTCCGTAAAATATGTAAATATTGTAAAAAAGAAGCCGATCTACCTACCACACTCTTGGAGGAGTATCAAGCCTATATCCCTCCAAACACTGTATTCTATGTAGGATCGGGATGCAAAGAGTGTAATGGGTCAGGATATATGGGACGTGAGATGATTTGTGAAGTATTGCCGATTTCGGAAGAGATATCGAGTTTGGTCGCACGAGGCGGGTCAAAAGATGACATTTTCAAACAGGCTGTACATGAAGGATTCATTGGAATGTTTGAAAACGGTATGAGCAAAGCCGTCCAGGGCATTACAACAATTGATGAAATATTAAGGGTGGCAAAAGGATGAAATACTTTATCGTAACCGTTTTAAGCAAAGGGAAAAAAAATGATCATGGGCTGTATGCGGAAAACAAAAAAGAGGCTCATTATCTCGCAAAAATAAAATTTCCCGGAATGATACTCAAAGCAGTAGAAACGTCTCCCCCCTTAGAAGATCAGCTGAAAAAATTCAAAGAAACACTTTTTTCCAATTTTAAAAAACGAAAATTGAAGCAGGATGCTCTCATTGGGGCAATCCGGCAGCTAGCGGTTATGGCGAATGCCGGAATTCCGATCCATGATTCATTGCACGAAATTGCTGATGCCACAACCGATACGGTATTGAAAAATGTGATAGGGACTATGGCGGATGATATTAACTCAGGGCACAGCCTCTCCTATTCAGCCCAAAAGTTCAGTTATGAATTAGGAACGTTATCGCTGGCCATGATTCAGCTGGGAGAAAAAACCGGTAATATGGCCGAAGCGCTTCATAAACTCGCCGATATGCTCGAAGAGATTCGACGAAATATCATTAAATTCAAAAAAGCGATGGCCTACCCCCGCAACGTTATGATTGCCATGGCCATTGCGTTTACCATTTTGATCTCCTATGTTGTTCCTCAATTTAAAACGATCTTTGAACAGCTTCATGCTGAGCTTCCAGTACCGACACGTATTCTTCTATTCCTGGAACACTTATTCAATACGTATGGATTGTATGTCTTGGCAGGACTCATTGTGTTCTTCATTGCGTTCCGTTACATGCTCGATCACAACAGAGAGTTCAGGTATAAATGGCACCAATTCCTCCTCAAAGTGTATTTAATTAAAAATATCATTATGTATGCCACGCTCAACCGTTTCACCCTCGTATTCTCTGAGTTGGTCCGCGCAGGTATCCCGATTGCCGAAGCGCTCGAAACGTCAGTTGCCATGATCGATAATCTTCCTTTGCAGGAACGGTTATTGGCCGTCCGTTCTACCGTAGAAAAAGGGGGATCTTTGCATGCCGGTCTTGTCGAAACCAAACTCTTTGAGAACATGATCATTCAAATGATATCTGCCGGAGAATCAAGCGGACAGCTCGATGCGATGATGCAAAAAGTTATGGAATATTACAAAATGCGTTTTGATGCCATCATCGATGGTCTTTCCGAAGCGATTGAGCCGATTATGCTTTTCATGATTGCCGCCATGGTTATTCTGTTGGCATTAGGGATCTTCTTGCCGATGTGGGAAATGGGAAATGCCGTTCAAGGGCGCAGATAGAGAAACTATTCTCTGTCTGTCTCCGCTTTTTTGATCATATTGGTATACGTTTCGTCTTTGGGTATAAGTCCCGCCTCATACAAAAATTGGGAAGGGACGAAATTTGTTTTTTTAATCTTGTCGTATTTGGCATAGCTCAAGTACAGTCTGTCTTTCGCTCTCGTCACCGCGACATAGAAAAGGCGCCGTTCTTCTTCGATACTTCCGCTGCGGCTCATCAGCTTCCGATTAGGGAACCGTCCATCCATCAAATCGATCACATACACTTCTTGGTATTCCAGCCCTTTGGAGGCATGAATGCTCAAGAGATGAACCCCCTCCCCTTGTGTTAAATCCTGAGAGCCTAAGACCATCGCATTTAAAAATCGCTCATGTTCTTTATAGGGGCGGGAAAGTTCAAATAAAAGGGTACATTTACGGCGAATCCTCTCTTTGGATTCTTCTTTGACTTTCTCATCCACCGAACCGTTTTCCGTCATAGCGCGGCGATGGGATAATGATTCGATGACATGCGCGTATAAAGAGGAAACAGCGATTTTCTGAACCGCTTCCTTAGGCTCTTTCGCATCCCGTAACTTACGAAACAACATAAACAGATCATGCAAAAACGTCGCCGACTCTTTCGTCAGTTTGGCATGCTTCAGAATCGGATTTCCCATGAAATTAGGGTCTAGCCCCAGCTTTGCAAACCGACCGGCACTGCCCAATTCGGCAAAATCGTCAAACAGCCCCAGCTGGTGATTCAGCTTCCGTTTCTCAAAAGGATTGGTGATTGATGTATCCGGTGTATACAGCCCTCGCAAAAACGATCCGTGCCCCAGCTTTTGCAACGCAACAAACAGTTCTTTGGCGATAGCGCTCCCCACCCCTTTTGCATAGTCAAACAGATGGATAAATGCCATCATGTCCGCTTCATTCACCAACAAGGTAAAAATATCGAGAAGCGCTTTGATCTCTTTGGAGTCAAAAAAGCTGATTCCCCCGCGACGGCGACAGGCGATTCCAAGTTCGCGCAAAGTGGCTTCGATACCGTCCGCCGAAGCATTGTTACGGAAAATGACCGCTATCTCTTCACGATTGGTTGAAGAGTCCCCAATGAGCTGGGCAATGCCGTGATATTGGTCAAAAAGTTCTTCATATATGAGCAATGAAGGGCTCTGAGCTTCTTGAGTACGGGTCACTTCCAATGCTTTGGGATAGATGCGTTCATTGTACGAAATAACGGTATTCGCCAGAGAAAGGATAGGAACGGTTGAGCGATAATTTTTATTAAGGGTATATACGGTTGCATCCGGGTAATTGTCCTTGAAAGAACCGATAATAGAAATGTCCGCACCGTTAAACGCATAAATACTTTGGTCATAATCCCCGACACAAAACAGCGAAGGGGGCTTCATCGCCTCAACCAATGTTCCTTGCAATGCATTGGTATCTTGATATTCATCAATCAAAACCTCTTTATACCCCAAATCATTTTGAGCGGCCAACGTACGCATGAGCAAAAGGAGATCATTGAAGTTGACAAATCCATACTCTTTTTTCAAGGCTTCAAATTCATCAATAATGTCCGCATAGATCGCCGCATAGACTGCGTGTTCATCCTGGCGTGTCATTATCCACTCTTCAAAATTATTGGCCAGTTCGGTATTTTGATAAAAAGAGTAGACATCGTACAAATAGTTTGCCCCGTAGGCGGGTGTTGCGCAATCGATATGGCTGAAAGTCCGCTTTTCATAGACACTGCGGAAAAGGGTTTTTAATTCTCTGGGCTGTTTGAGAACGACTTTTCCCTCTTTGCGTTTTAACCATCGATAGCTGATGGCATGAAACGTTCCCGCATCAATTTTAGAGGCAATTTCACGCCCAAAAAATGCAGCAACCCGTTCCACCATTTCGGCTGCGGCTTTATTCGTAAAGGTTAACAACATGATTTCTTCGGGCTTAACCTGCTGAGAAAGAAGATAGCCGATTCGGCCAACGATCGTAGAGGTTTTACCGGTACCCGCTGAAGCAATAATAAGATTATGCCCATAAGCAGCGGTAGCAGCGGTATATTGCTGCGGATTGAGGCGAGAGAGAGGCAAAGGGCTCCTTGAGCCTCTATGCAAGAGGCACTGTAATGGTCGATAGGTTTTAAACAAGCCGTAATAATAACAACATTATATACAAGGACGTTTGAATTTTTATTGATATGCGCTTGTGCACACACGGCATGAGGAACATCAAAGGAATAGAATTTTGGTATAATTCGCGAATATTTTCCACTCAAGGCTTCGCTTATGTCCGCTACTCATTACGACCCAAAAAATATCGAAGAGAACTATTACCCTATCTGGGAAAATCGGGGGCTTTTTGAAGTCGATGGAAACAAAGCGATTGCCAAACCGAACAAACATTTTGCCATTATGATGCCTCCCCCTAACGTAACGGGACGCTTACACATTGGTCACTCATTAACATTTACCCTGCAAGACATCATCGTTCGTTACAAACGTATGGACGGCTATGCGACACTGTGGCAGCCGGGCACCGATCATGCCGGTATCGCGACCCAGAATGTCGTTGAGAAACAGCTTTTGGCGGAAGGATTAACCAAAGAGGAACTGGGGCGTGAAGCATTCTTGGAACGGGTATGGGCATGGAAAGAAGAGAGCGGCGGGATCATGGTTTCCCAACTGCGAAAACTGGGAGTTTCACCGGCATGGAGCCGTGAACGTTTTACGATGGACGAGGGGCTCAAATCATCGGTAAAAGAGGCTTTTGTCCATTTGTACAACAAGAATCTCATCATTCGCGGCAACTATATGGTCAACTGGTGTACCCATGACGGTGCACTCAGTGACATCGAAGTGGAACACGAAGAGCATCAAGGGCACTTTTACCATATGCGCTACGCGTTCAGCGATGGCAGCGGTCACATCGTTGTTGCGACAACGCGTCCGGAAACCTACTTTGGGGATACGGCCATCATGGTCCATCCCGATGACGAACGCTACTTTCACCTTATCGGGAAAAGCATTACCCTCCCCCTCATCAACCGTGAGATCAAAATCATCGCCGATAGTCACGTAGACAAAGATTTTGGAACCGGTGTCGTTAAAGTCACCCCTGCGCACGATACAAATGACTACGAAGTAGGCAAGCGCCATGACCTGGAATTTATCACTGTTTTTGATGAAAAAGGGATATTAAACCACCATGCCGGAGAGTTTGAAGGGTTGGAGCGTCTTGCGGCACGAGAAATTATCGTCAAACGCTTGGATGAAGCCGGATTTATCGAAAAAATCGAAGATCATACCCATCAAGTAGGGCATTGTTACCGCTGTAAGAACATTGTTGAACCGTATATTTCGAAGCAGTGGTTTGTCCGTTCCGAAGTTGCACGCGGTTCGATCGATAAAACCAATGAAGGGTTAACCCAGTTTTTCCCTCCTCATTGGATCAACAGCTATAACTCATGGATGGAGGATCTGCGTGACTGGTGTATCTCCCGTCAATTGTGGTGGGGACATCGTATACCTGTTTTCTATTGTGAGAGCTGCGATCATGAATGGGCGAGTCTGGATGAAAATCCTCATGCGTGTCCCCATTGTGCCAGTACCTCCATTATTCAAGATCCTGACGTATTGGATACGTGGTTCAGTTCGGCCCTTTGGCCTTTCTCAACGTTGGGATGGGGAAATGGTGATGTCAGTGCTGACGCGCTGTTCCAAAGTGAAGATATGGCGAAGTTCTATCCCAACAGCCTTTTGATCACCGGATTTGACATCCTCTTTTTTTGGGTTGCCCGCATGATGATGATGGGAGAAAGTTTCACCGGCGAATTGCCGTTTAAACATATCTACCTCCATGCCCTGGTACGGGATGAACACGGCCAAAAAATGTCAAAGTCCAAAGGGAATGTTATTGATCCGCTGGACATGGTGGAGAAATACAGTGCGGATGCCCTCCGTTTTACCCTTGCAGTTCTTGCCGTACAGGGGCGTGATATCCGCCTAAGCAATGATCGCTTAGAGCAAAGCCGTAATTTCACCAACAAACTTTTTAATGCGACGCGTTTCTTGCAAATGAACGTCCCTACGTTCAAAGATTTGAACGATCAAGAGATTTCTACGCCGCTGGGACGCTATATGCTCAGCCGCTTTCATGCAGCAACGACGGAAACCAGAGCCTTTTTGGATGAATACCGCTTTAACGATGCGGCGACGGTCCTTTACCGCTTCTTATGGAATGAATTCTGTGATTGGGGTATTGAGCTTGGAAAAGCCAGCAAAGAGAGTGTCAACGAGCTGGGCAGCATCTTTAAAGAGTCTATGAAGCTCCTTCATCCGTTCATGCCCTTCATCACCGAGTACTTGTATCATGAGCTCTCCGGAACGACCCTGGAAGAGGGGAATTCAATCATGGTCATGTCCTATCCTGAAGCAGCCGATTGTGATGAAACCATTGAATCTGAATTTGCCATCATCATGGATGCGATTATTACGATACGACGGGCGAAAACGCTTGTTGACTGCGGCAATCAGAAAATTGATCTCGCTTACGTCAAATGCGGCGGCGATCATGCGATGATGGAACCGTTCATTGCACGATTGGCAAAAGTAGAAACGCTCCGTTTTACCGACACAAAAATCGACAATGCAATCAGCGATATCGGGGAGAGCGTTGAAGTATACCTCCCTACCGATGCCATAGATTTGACCCCAATCATCGATCGTTTGACGAAACAGCATGAAAAACTCCAAAAAGAGGCTGATAAACTTTCCGGTATGCTTTCTAATGAACGTTTTGTCGCCAATGCTCCCGAAGCGGTCATACTCCAAAACCGTGAAGCACTTGCCGATGCGCAGGACAAAATGACGAAAATAAATGCACAGTTAAGCGCATTAGGCCGCTAACGCGTGCAAATACGAGAGCTCTCTGCCGGTGAGTTAACACAAGGGTATGCGCTTCTCTCTACCTTGCGGCTCGACCTTACAAGCGAAGAGTTCGAATCGTTTATTGCATCCCACTTTCCCAAAGATTACCGTCCGATTGGTGCCTACACACGAGGTGATTTACACATCTATGCCGGTGTCAGTATCCGTGAAAACTTAGAGCTGGGACGTCATTTGATACTCGATGATTTTGTCGTTCGCGAGGGGTATGAAACGATGGCACAGGAGATGATAGATTTTTTAAACGACTATGCGAAAATGCACAACTGTCTGTGCGTCCTTATTTTAGGAACACATAAAGGTTTAAAATGGGAACACCTCAACGGTTTCCGCCCCAAACGGGACGGCTTTATTAAAATCCTCTAAATCGGGAATATTATTCCTCGATCCCTTCCACTTCGATAATCAGTTTGACTTCTTCGCCGACAACAACACCGCCCGCTTCCATTGCTTTATTCCAGTTAAGGCCAAAGTCTTTACGATTAACTGATCCTGTTAAAACAAATCCGGAACGTTTATTTCCCCACGGATCGGTCACTTCTCCGCCCATATCCACATGTAACGTCACTTTTTTAGTCACCCCATGGATGGAGAGATTACCCGTTACATTTTTCCCTTTATGGGAAATCATTGCGAACGTGATTTCAGGATATTGGGTGACATCAAAAAAATCGGCACTGCGCAAATGGTCATCTCTCTTTACAATCCCTGTATTAATCGTCTCTGCCTTAACCGTACCCGTAAGTGATTTTAAAACACCTTTTTGCAACTCATACGATCCGCTGAAGCCGCTGAAATTGCCGCTTACCGTACTGATCATCATATGTTTTACTTTAAATCCGACGCTTGAATGGGAAACATCCACATTATAAGCGGCTCCGAACAAGGAAGCCGATCCCAACAATAACCCTGAAACAATAGCAGCAATAAAACGTTTTTTCATAGGAGACCTTTGTAGTAGAAATATCCGACTATTGTAATACGTTTTTTATAATGATTCCTTAATGATCTGTTAATGAGAAAAATATTTAGCCTCTGATATACTTTTGTCTTCATAAAAAAAGGGATAGTATGGAACTTTGTGTCGCACTTGATTTACCTTCGATGGAAGAAAACTTAGCTCTCATTGAAAAAATAAAACGTTATCCTGTTTGGTTAAAAGTAGGCCTTCGGAGCTACATACGGGATGGAAAACCCTTTATTGATGCGATTAAAGCAATCAACCCCGATTTTAAAATTTTTCTTGATCTTAAACTGTACGATATTCCCAATACGATGGCAGATGCGGCAGAATCGATTATGGGGCTTGGGGTGCAGATGTTCAATGTCCATGCTTCAGCAGGCCCCAAAGCGATGCGTGAGGTAATGAAACGGTTAGAGCCGTATAAAGATCGTCCACTGGTCCTTGCCGTCACCGCCCTCACCTCTTTTGACGAAAATGAATTTGCCCATGTGTACGGAGAAAGCATTGGACGCAAAGCCGATCAATTTGCCAAAGATGCCCACGAAGCAGCTCTTGATGGCGTCGTATGCAGCGCGTATGAAAGTAAATCGATCAAATCGCTGACCTCCGACTCCTTCATTACCCTTACCCCGGGCATTCGTCCCTTTGGTGAAGATGCAGGTGACCAGGAACGCGTTGCTACCGTTCAAACCGCGCACCAAGAGAAAGTCAACTTCATTGTTGTCGGACGGCCGATTTATAAAGCGCAGAATCCAGCTGAAGTGGTCGAAAAGATTTTAAACGTTCTGTAGTGTTGGAATACTCCTTGCTTCAAAAAGCTAAATTTTTGCAAGGAGCCCCTATGAAATTCATCGAAAAAGTGGAACTCGTCGTCAAGCTCAAAGAAAGAATCGCCGAAGTCCAACTCACCAATGCCACTTTGGCTAAACAGCTGCAAGCTCTTCTGGATAATATTATTTCTACCCCTCACAATTCGCCTGTTATCTAAGAAACAGCCACCTATTTAAGGTGCCTGTTATCTATACCAACGTATAATTACGCCCTCTTCAAGATAGAAGGACGAGTAGGAAAGCGGCTGAATCCACCTCCCTGCTAAGGAGACGTACTGGCAACGGTACCGAGAGTTCGAATCTCTCCTCGTCCGCCACCAATCATATATTTTGTTTTTATACGCGGGAATAGCTCAGTTGGCTAGAGCGTCAGCCTTCCAAGCTGAATGTCGCGAGTTCGAGTCTCGTTTCCCGCTCCACTTCTTTTTACAAAATTTCCATTCTTTTGCTATTCACGCCCTCTGCCGTTTCCGTGTTCTTTTTCTCTGTATCGACCCTTTTCTTTCTCTCTATATCGATTTTCTTGATGTTTCACATTCTGTTTTCGCTCAAATTTTTGTCCGCGATACGCATCGTTGATGTGCATATAACGTTCTCCGCTGCGGCGGCGGTCTATAACTTCATCCACGCTGACGCCATGGTATCGAGACAGAAACCTAACGTTGACGAGTTCAACGATTTCATGATCTTGCAAACGGTGTTGTCGCCCCTCGTTATGATACCCGTAGGCTCTTCCATACGGAGGTCCCGAATATCTGCGGCTGTCAACTACGTATAAATTATGGGGATTTAGTCCCAGGCGAAGGCTGATATCCCACCAACTTAAACCTCTTAGGCGTAAATTAGAAATATATCGAGCATCCCTGTGAGATTCACGGGCCAAGAAATAAACAACACTCATTTCATCACGCGGAACCGAGCGCTCAATCAGTAATATTTCATTTCGAGGCACATGATAATAATCACCGATTGAAAGTGAGAATCCGTCAATCCCTCGTTCTGATCCTGAAATTCCAATATCAAAATCTGATGCTTCCAATGATCCATTCATACCTACTGCTATCAATGCTGCTATAACCAAATTCTTCATTCTAAACTCCTGCGAATTTTTATTATTGTAACTCTTTTTTTGTTATTTTTAGCAGATATAAGTAAATAGAATATTTTATCCGTTGCAGAGAGTGGTTAAAACCGATGGCTGTGAAGGAAGTTTACGAGTAAATTTTTTCTTTTATTGGTTATGGATTATTGGCAAAATAGTGCTTGACACCATCAAGCGTCCCTTCAACCATCCATTTTTGATATTTTGCATCTGCTATACGTGTAGATTCTTCCGGATGGCTGATATATCCGATTTCAAGTAAAATAGCCGGCATTTGAGCCCCGACAAGGACCCAAAAAGGGGCTTCTCGGACACCGTTGTCTTTGACATTCGGAAATTGTTTTCGCAAATTGTTTAACACCCCTTTTTGAATGTCGATAGCCAGTTTATTTGAGGCAATTATTTTTTCATTATTTAAGACACTTAAAAAGCTTAACTTTCCGTATTGCCCCATTTCCCCCATATCTTCGGAGTTTTCCATTGCCGCAACACGCATTGCCCGCTCGCTGCGTCCCGGTGAAAGGAAATAGGTTTCAATACCGTATGCGGCATTCACATCGGCGCCTTTAGGGATAGCATTGGCATGTACCGATAAAAACAAATCCGCCATTTTATCATTGGCAAATTTGGTACGGTCTTTGAGTTCAATAAAGGTATCATTGGTTCGTGTCATGTAAACCGTATATCCCATCTCTTTAAGCTGCTCTGAGAGTTGAAGGGATACTTGCAGAACAATCTCTTTTTCCATATAGCCGTTTCCTACAGCGCCGCTGTCTTTGCCTCCATGTCCAGGATCAATGACAATAACTTTTTTGCTGCGATCACGCGGCGTCACGTTAACCAAAGGAGGAAGTGCCGCAATCACCGGCGGTGCCAATACAACGGGGGGCTGGATAATCGGTGTCGGTACCGGAGGGACTGTCTTGCTTGCAGGCTGCAAAGAGAGATCAATATAGACCGATATGCCGCTGGTGACCGGTTTAATGGCAATAGCTTGATTATGTTCAATCACCAAACGAAGGGTTTTGGCATCGTATTGTGCTAAACGGATTTGATGAATATTTTTATGCTCAAGAATTTTGGTTTGCGATAGCGTCGCACCGTCAATATCAATAATATAACGAAAACGCTGTTTTTCCGATTCAATGATTTTGGAGAGATGAATCTCTTTTGATTCTATGGGGGTGTCAAATATCAACTCCACACCGCTCTCTTTCCATTTGGTTTCCACCAAACGATGACGTTTTAGCAAGGCAACATCAGCGGAAGCTTTTATCGATTCAGAAGGCTTGAACAATTGGGCGCTGGTAGGATTTAAAAAGTTATGGTTTTCCTCTTTGGAGACAGCGGGAGGTGCTTTCAAATACTCTTTTGGAAAAACAAGCGGTTTTTGCAGTGTTTCTGCAGGCTTAACACTGCTGGATGGTGCGGGAGCAGCAGATGCGATAACAGCCGGAGCAGGAAACTTGGCTAAATCGGCTTTATATTTACTGACGTCAATCCCTAAAGCATCTCCCCCTTTGATAATTCCCGCTAAAGCATCCCGTGCCAAAGCCGTATTTTTATTCAAATTAGCGCGCAAATAGATCGTTTTGAACTCGTTATACGCACGGAACTGCTCGATTTCGTCATTGCTTTCAATGGCTTTTTTAGCAACTTCAAGACGTGCAACATCATCGGCAGCAAAGCTGCTCAATGAAAACAACACAAAAAAGAGAAAAAAGATACGCCCGAATTTCAAAATTTATTCGCCTTGCGTCAATTTCTCCATCAACTCTTTGACGGTAATGATTTTATCGATACGGTATCCATTTGTCCCTGAGAAAAACAGCCCTAGCTCCAAATTCCCAAAATAGGCATCACTGAGGCGATCAGCGATACAAAATCCCACTTCTTTCGCTTCAACACCGCGGTTACAAGGGGCTACACAGTTCGAGATACATTTGATAGCCGGACCGGTACGCGTATCAATCAAATGACGAAGATTCGTTTGAACCCCACGCGCCGGGTACCCTACCGGTGATTTCATCAACGTAATATCTTCTTCTTTCGCATCAATAAGAACTTGTTTAAAGTTTTCATGGGCGTCACACTCAACGGTGCCGATAAAACGGGTCCCCATCTGTACCCCCTGAGCACCCAATTCCATCATTTCTTCAATATCATTCTTATCCCAAATGCCGCCCGCAGCAATGACCGGTATACCGCCCCATAATGCGGCTTCTTCAACAACCGGCTTTACAAGGTTCTCGAGTTGGAACTCTTCCATAGCGCATTGTTCATAGGTAAACCCCTGATGTCCGCCGCTTTTAGGTCCCTCAAGAATCACCGCATCCGGCAGACGGTTATACCGTTTTTGCCATCGTTTGCAAATAATAGAGAGGGCTTTGGGTGACGAAACGATCGGAACCAACGCTACATCGGGGAAATCGGCCGTAAATTCCGGCATATTGGTCGGCAGTCCGGCACCCGTGATAATGATATTAGCCCCGGCTTCACACGCATCATGGACAACTCGCCCATAGTCGTTAATCGCATACAGTACGTTACATGCCAAGGGTGCATCACCGCAAATTTTACGGGCATTCTCGAAAATAGCGACGAGCCCTTTTTTCGAATAGAAGTTTTCGGCTTCCAACGGCCTATCGGCAACCAATCGGTCCGAATACGCTTTATTCTCATAATTTCCCGTTCCGACAGAACTGATAACCCCTAAACCGCCCTCTAAAGAAACAGCACCTGCAAGACGATCCCAGCTAATACCAACACCCATTCCGCCTTGAACGATAGGGACAGGAATCGTATATTTTCCAATTTTAAGTGGCTTGAAGCTCATTAGGATACCTTTATTCTCGCAAACTTCCGTTTGCCGATTTGCAAGACGTATTCGCCTGCGTGTAATTGTAACTGATCATCGCTGATTTTATTTTGATCGATTTTAACAGAGCCTTGCTTAATCTCCCGACGTGCTTGGGAAGTAGATGGGGTCAAAGTGCTGTCCACTAATACTTTGCAAACCCAAACCGGCCCTTCAAACGTGTACTCGTCCATTTCTGAAGGAATTTCACTTTGCGCGTGGACTCGTTGAAACTCGTCCGCCGCTTCTTGGGCTAAAACTTTGCCGTGAAAGCGCTCTGTAATCTCGATTGCCAAAGCTTCTTTTACTTTCTTCGGATGAAGAGATCCCTCTTCCACCCCTTTTTTAAGCACGTCGATCTGGTCCAGCGTTTGGGTACTGAGCAGTTCATAATAGCGCCACATCAGCGTATCACTGACACTCAGGATTTTGCCGTACATCTCGTTGGGTGCATCGGCTACGGCGATGTAATTGCCCAAACTTTTCGACATTTTTTGAACCCCGTCAAGCCCCTCTAAGATAGGCATCATCAATACGGCTTGTTCTTTGCCCACTTCATACGCTCTTTGTAGATGTCGTCCCATCAGAAGATTGAATTTCTGATCCGTTCCGCCGATTTCAATATCACTTTTGAGATGAACACTGTCATACCCCTGAAGCAGCGGGTACAAGAATTCGCTGATAGAAATCGAAATTCCCCCCTTATACCGCTTGTCAAAATCATCACGTTCGAGCATACGGGCAACGTTAAACGTTGTGGTAAGCTCCAACATCCCTGCTGCACCCAGCGGATTGATCCAATCAGCATTAAAGACGACGGTGGTCTTTTCCGGATCGAGGATTTTAAACACCTGATCTCTATAGCTCTGGGCATTCTCTTCGATCTGCGCAGGAAGCAATTTTTTACGCGTTTCACTTTTTCCGGTCGGATCACCGATCTGCGCCGTAAAATCACCTATCAAAAATTGAATGTGCGCTCCGTATTTTTGAAAGGTTGCCAGCTTTTGCAGCAGCACCGTGTGCCCTAAATGCAAATCCGGCGCAGTCGGATCGAATCCGGCTTTAACCGTATAGGTTGCCCCTTTCTCAAAATAGGCTTTTAAAAGTGTTTCAATACGTGCATCATCAATAATTTCTGCCGTTCCACGTTTAATCTCTCGTAATGCTTCTTGTATCATATGTTATCCTTGGCTTCGGTACGCATCATCGGTCCTAAAAAATTGTATTAGTTTCCCTTTTTTCTCCAGTTTGGAGCGAAGGCGGCTGAGATCGTTTTCCAATGTTTGAAATTCCATTTCACAATATTGGGTATGTTCTGAATGTTCTTTTCCCAGCTCAATCGTGTTGATATCCGCACCCATTTTTGCCATATACGTCAATAAATCGGCCAGTATCCCTTGTGCATTGGGCATACTGATAATGAGGTGGTAACGATAAAACTGCTGCTGTTTCCATCGGACGAACACCATGGGTTCATGAGTTTCTATCATACCAACCCCGGTTTTGCACATTTTATGATGGACATGTGCTTTCCCATCTTCTAAGAAAGCAATGATTTCATCCCCCGATTTCGGATGACAGCAATAGTCAAAAACAGCATCCGAAACGCTGTGATTCGAGAGCACTTCAACGGAAGAGAATAAATACGGCTTCAGTTTAAAGCGATTGCGTATCCAAAACGAACCAAAACGGCTGCTTTCGCGCATCTCTTCTTGCAAGCGATTTAATACCTCTTTGAGAAAGTCAAGCTCACGCGGCACACGGTGTACTTGATCTTCCAAATGGACTTGTCGAAGCAATTCATTGACTTTTTCGTGATCAATACGAAAAATTGCAGAAAGGATGTTTACACCGCTTTGCGCATCCAGTACTCGTATACGATGGTTACAGTTGGCACGCATACTCGACTTGGCGCGCGATGTTTTAACGGCATCGATCCAGCTGCATCGGGTGATTTTTTTCGCACTGGACGACGTCATAATTTTGACAATATCGCCATTATGCAGTTCGCTCAGCAAACTCGCTTTTTCTTTATTGATCAAACACCCCTCGGCGCTGTCCCCCACTTGGGTATGAACCGCATAGGCAAAATCAAGGGCAACGGCACCGCGAGGGAGCGTAAAGGCTTTTCCCTTCGGTGAAAACACACTGATATCTTCACTGTACAGATCGTTTTTAATCAGCTCATAGAACGCTTCAACCGATTCATTCTGATACTGAAGATTGTGCAGCCAATCCAGACTGATGGCGTTATTGCCGCCGCTTTTGTATTTCCAATGAGCGGCAACACCCAGCTCTGCCGTCGCATGCATTTCGTACGTGCGGATTTGAACCTCAAAAATGGCGCTTTCGTCAAAGACCGTCGTGTGAAGCGTCTGATACCCGTTTTCTTTCGGGATGGCGATATAATCTTTGAAACGGGAATTCAGCGGCTGAAAATGCAAATGGACAATCCCGAAAACACGGTAACAGTCAATCGGTTTTTTAACCAAAATACGCACAGCCAAAAGATCAAGAATCTCATCAATCGTGATCCCTTTGCGCTGCATTTTCAGATAAATCGAATAGTCATGTTTAACACGGCTTAAGATCTCGAAATCGTCGTTGCAAAATCCCTCTTCCAACATTATTTTCGTCAGTTTGTCACAAAACGTACTCAAACGCCGGCTGATGGAACGATAGTTTTGATCCAAATAGCGGTCTATGGCTGCTTTGTCGTCTTGGAAAAGGTACTTAAAACTTAAATCTTCAAGAAGGTTTTTCAAAAAAGAGATCCCCAACCGATGAGCAATAGGAGCATACACGACAAGGGTCTCTTCGGCGATACGATGTTGTTTTGCAGGAGAAAGGGCATCAAGAGTAAGCATGTTGTGCAGACGGTCACACAGCTTGACGACCAATACGCGAACATCTTCGATGGAAGCAACGAGCATTTTACGGAAGCTAAGGGCGGATACCACCAATTTCTGATCAGAATGAGAGGGGATCAATTCGGCATCGCGAATCATATCGATTTTGGTCAGCCCCTCTACGAGATGGGCGACATCACTGCCATAATCTTGTTCTATACGGTCTATCGCAATATGGGTATCTTCCACAACGTCATGAAGCAGCGCGGCAATCACCATCGCTTCATCCCCGGTCAACTCAGCAACCAAAGAGGCTACGAGAATCGGATGGACGATATAATATTCGCCGCTTTTTCGGAATTGCCCTTCATGCGCATGGTGAGCGAAGGCATATGCCCGTTCTACGGCGCTAGAATCGCTCATAAAGGAGCGTAAGTGAGCTATCGCCCGCTCAACATCATTAATCTGTTTAATTTTCTCAATATCAATTTGGTTCAACGGGGCGACTTTACGTGAATATTATACGTTGTCCACGAACCCTTTGATAGTGATATGCCCCTCGGCAATCTCCATCAAAGCGACATCAGCAGCTTTTAGTTTTTTTAAATCAACATTGAGCTTTGTTGGTGCCCCGTTTTGAAGCTGTTCTGAGCGTTTTGCGACAGCAAGTGCCAATTGATAACGGTCGATATTGGCAGTTTCAAGTGCTTTTGCGGTTAATTGTTCAAGTCTCATCTGTATATTCCTTTGTGGTTTTATTGAACGATTGAGCAACTTGCTAAGTTACCCTGAATAATTTTGAGAAGATTACCCGGTGTAAACATATCACACACGATGATCGGCAATTGATTCTCTTTCGCCAAGGCGATCGACGTATCATCCATCACTTTGATATGATCTTGCAACGCTTGTTCATATCCCAATACAGGAATTTTTACGGCATCCGCAAATTTTTTCGGGTCTTTCGTATAAACACCATCCACTTTCGTCGCTTTGATGATCACTTCTGCCCCAATTTCAACCGCACGAAGCGTCGCCGCGGTATCCGTTGTGAAGAAAGGGTTGCCGGTCCCTGCTGCAAATACAACAACACGTCCCCGTTCAAGGTGACGCGTAGCTCTGCGTACAATAAAAGCTTCCGCGATCTGTTCCATTTTGATCGCACTTTGGACCCGAACAAGCATCCCTTCATGTTCACAGGCTTCTTGCACCGCAATCGCATTGATCACGGTAGCCAACATTCCCATGTAATCCCCTGACGTTCGGCGAATAATGCCGTCTTGTGCCGCTGTAACGCCGCGAATAATGTTTCCGCCGCCGATCACAATTCCGACTTCGATCCCTGCGTCGATTAATGTTTTGATTTCAGTTGCGATGAATTTGAGAATTTTTGTATCGATACCATAACCGTTTTCGCCAGCCAATGCCTCACCTGAGAACTTTACTAACACCCGTTTGTAGCCCATACAACCCCCTCTGATTATTGCTCGTATTATACTTTACTGTCGCTTTAAGGTTGCTTTGATTACACTTAAATCATCATAAATCATAATGCAAAGGAATTGCGTGAAACTCATGTCGCTCTTTCGCAGGTGGCTGTATCCGCCCGTCGTCCCCACTATTCCTAAATACGGGCGTGGCGTCCATGCATTGCCTAATCCTAAAGAGCATGAGCTTTTCGATCTGGCTTCAAAAGCATTTATACAGGGCAATCGGATTCAAGGGTATGACTATTTTTTCTCTTCGCTGACCCATCTTTCGACCTCTAAACATCTGACCTATGCTCTCCTCGATGATCATCTCACGTTTGAACTTTTTCAAGGCGGTGCCATTATTCGCGGAAAGGTGACGCATGATGCACTCGAAGCGTCTGCTGTTATCGTCAACACCGACAATCTGCACGTCGCATTAAAGCGGCGTTTTTTAGAGCGGAATTTTCAACTGACGTATGCCCGCTTTTGCAATCATGAGGGGGTCTTAACGCTGAAGCTTTATTTGGACAATGCTGCCATTACACCCCAAAAAATCTTTTTTCCTCTTCGTGAAATTGCCCTCAATGCCGATTTTGAAAAAGAGATGATTGCCGGCGAATTCGAAAACATCCCTTTGCTCGAATATGATCATCTACGCTCACTGACGCAAGAACAATACACCCAACTGCATGGATGGATGCTCACATGGATCGATCAAACCAAAAAAAGTCTTCTTGGACTGCTGTCCAACGACAACACCGGTATGGTCTCTTTTAGCTATTTGGCCTTGCTGCTTCAGATCGATTATCTCCTCATCCCTCGCAAAAAAATGGCGAAAGAGATCGCAGAAAAAGTCAATAGCTACTTTATGGATGATGAAAAGCTGACCGAAGATAGAAATGCCGATTTAGAGGTCTATCTAGCAGAACTCGAAACCATGAGTGTTGCGCAATTTTCCACCCAAATCTACCGCGCCGACTATACGTTTTCCCCTTTTGACCAAGCGCTCCACGATGAAATAGCCGCCTTTATTGACGAGTCTTTGAATAAAGTCCGCTGGTACAAAAACAATCATGCCAATTATGTCATTGGGGCTATCTACCGCTATATTGCCCTGTATGTCTTGTATAACTACGGGCTACATCCGACATTGCGCTCTTTGATGCATTTGCATGTGCAGGTGTATACCTCTGATTTTTTTCAGGATATGGGAGAAAAACGTCTGTATGATCCCCGCTCCAACCACTTTGACCAAGACCTCATCAACGAATACATAGAAGCGGCCATTCTCCCCTATCAAGAGCGGTATAAAGGGCTCAAAAATTTCAGTGATGAGCTTAATTACACCGACTTGGATCATTTCAGCCAAAGTCTGTATCAGCAAATCAGCAATTTAGATTTTTCGGAGTCCTGATATGAGTATAACGACGCAACGAGCGCTTGATCACAGTATGGAAAACATCATTCAGGTTTTCACCCCTTACGGGAGCGGAAGCGGCTTTATACTAGGGGATTTGATCGTTACGAATTCTCATGTCGTAGCCGGCCTCAAAGAGGTTATTATCAGCGCTAAAAATCTCTCCCGCTGCATCGGGAAAGTAGTCTACGATGACCCTTCGTATGATTTGGCCTTTATCCGCTCTCCGGAGAAACTCATTGTCAATCATCCGCTACAGTTATGCTCTACAAGCGTTCAGGACGGCAATGTCGTTATTGCCATCGGTCATCCTTATGGGCTGAATTACTCCACCACCGAAGGGATTGTTTCCAAGGCCTCACGGCTGCAAGGGGAGATTGAATACATCCAATTCGATGCCGCCCTCAATCCCGGCAACAGCGGCGGCCCGTTGCTGAATGAAGAAGGGGAAGTCGTCGGAGTCAACACCTTTATTATCCAAAATTCCAATAATCTGGGGTTTGCCCTTCCCTATTATTATCTCGCCGAAGTATTTGAAAAATT